>JAAZIW010000047.1 GCA_012800665.1 Rikenellaceae bacterium | reverse complement strand
GAATGTCGTTCACGGAATAGAATTCCGGCTTGTTGTCCTTTATCACACAGGCATTAGGAGCAATATTGCATTCGCAGTCGGTGAAGGCATAAAGGGCATCGATGGTTTTGTCCGGCGACATGCCTGCAGGAATATGTATAAGGATGTCCACCTTGTCGGTGGTCATATCTTCTATCTTTTTAATCTTGATTTTCCCTTTGTCTCTCGCTTTGAGTATGGAGTCGATTAGAGCGTGAGTGGTTTTCCCGTAGGGGATTTCGGTAATAGCGATAGTGTTTCTGTCTATTTTTTCGATTCTCGCGCGCACCTTCACGCTGCCGCCGCGGCGCCCTTTATTGTATTTACTGCAATCGGCAAGTCCGCCGGTAGGGAAGTCGGGGTAGATTTCGTATGGCTTGCCTTCGAGGATTTTTATAGAAGCATCCAATAATTCGTTAAAGTTGTGTGGCAGAATTTTGCTTGCCATTCCCACTGCAATACCCTCTGTGCCTTGAGCCAGGAGCAAAGGGAAGCGCACCGGAAGTTCGATGGGCTCTTGATTGCGTCCATCGTAGGAGTTCATCCAATTGGTGATTTCGGGATCGAATACAACTTCTTTTGCAAACTTGGTAAGACGCGCTTCTATATATCGGGGAGCGGCGTTGGAGTCGCCCGTAAAAATGTTGCCCCAGTTACCTTGACAATCGATTAAAAGGCCCTTTTGACCGAGCTGCACAAGAGCACCGAGAATGGAAGCATCGCCGTGCGGATGGTATTGCATGGCCTGTCCAACAATATTGGCGACCTTGGTGTAATTGCCGTCATCCATACGGTACATTGCATGGAGTACACGGCGCTGCACCGGCTTGAGTCCGTCCACAATATGCGGTACCGCTCTTTGCAGGATTACGTACGAAGAGTAATCGAGAAACCAATTCTTGAACATTCCGGACAGCTTGAAGCGTCGCGAATCACCGCTCAGCAGACGCTCATACTTTCCGAAAGAAGGGTTTTCACCGTCTTCCGAAGCATCTTCATCCACCGCTGCATCTTCATCTACAGGGGCTTCCTCCAAATCGTACTCTTCAATCTCTGTTTCGTTTATTATGATATCGTCTTCGTCCATATTATTCTTCGTATCCAAATTTTCTTAGTTCTTTTTTGCTCTCGCGCCAATCGGGCGCAACTTTTACCAATAATTGCAGGAACACCTTCTTCTGGAAAAAATCCTCCATATCGATACGAGCCTGAGTACCCACTTTCTTAAGAGCGCTGCCGGCCTTTCCTATCAATATCCCCTTCTGCGTCTCACGCATGACATAAATAATGGCGCTTATGTCATAACGCTCGGCCCCCTCTTTGAACGCTTCTATTTCCACTTGGCAGGAGTAGGGGATTTCCTCTCGGTAATTCAGGAATATCTTTTCCCTGATTATTTCGCTGGCGAAAAAGCGCAGACTCTTGTCAGTAAAAGTATCTTTATCGTACCAGGCGGGCGCTTCGGGGAGAAGACTTTTCACTGTTGAAAATATTTTCTCTACTCCGAATTTTTCTTTTGCTGATGCGGGGATTACAATTGCCTTTGGGAGCAGTTTCTGCCAATATTCTATCAGCTTGTTTACAGTCTCCTGGTCGCTCAGGTCTATCTTATTGATTACCACCACTATAGGGCAAAGCAAATCGGCAAGTTTATGGAGATGCTCCGGATTTTTGTCGGCTTTCTCCACTGTATCGGTAACATACAAAATTACGTCGGCATCGCCAATGGCACGCATTACAGCAGCCATCATGTCTTCTTGAAGACGATAGACAGGCTTTAGAATACCCGGTGTGTCGGAAAAAACAACTTGAAAGTCCTCGCCGTTAATAATGCCCATTATCCGATGCCGCGTGGTTTGGGCCTTGGCGGTTACAATGCTGAGCTTTTCACCCATGATGGCGTTCATCAAGGTGCTTTTACCCACATTAGGGTTACCTATTATATTAACGAATCCCGACTTGAATGCCATTATACGTATGCTCCCATTTTAAGAATATTCAATTCTGCTTCGGTAAGATAGCGCCATTCGCCCTTTTTGAGTCCTTTTTTGGTAAGTCCTGCAAAATAGACGCGGTCCAACGTGCGTACATCATAGCCCACGGCTTCGAAGAGACGGCGCACCACACGGTTTTTGCCGGAGTGAATCTCTATTCCAAGTTTGCGCTGGTCGGCAGGGTCGATATATTCGAGAGAGTCTGCACTCATAGGACCATCGGAAAGTTCTACGCCGTCAAGCAATTTCTGCCTGTCCTCCTCGGCAAAAGGCTTATTGAGAATAACCTGATAGATTTTCTTTTTGTCGTAAGAAGGATGAGTGAGGCGCTCGGCTATTTCGCCGTCGTTGGTGAACATAAGCACACCGGTGGTGGCTTTGTCCAATCTGCCTACAGGATAAACCCTTACATTGCAGCCTTTCAAAAGGCTCATTACGGTTTTTTCGGCATGAGGATCGCTGGCGGTGGTGACATAGCCGCGGGGCTTATTCATGATAAGATATACTTTGGCTTCGCCTTTGAGGGTTTCACCGTTGAATTTAACCACATCCTTGTGGATATTAACCTTGGTGCCGAGTTCGGTTACCACCTCATCATTTACCGTGACCACGCCTGCCTGAATCATAGTGTCGGCCTCGCGCCTGGAGCATACTCCCGAGTTGGCGATAAACTTGTT
>JAAZIW010000046.1 GCA_012800665.1 Rikenellaceae bacterium | reverse complement strand
GTGCAGATGCTTGGAGGCTGCTAAGGGAAGATTTCGATATAGACTCGGTGCATATTTCTTTAGAGAAATGTTCGCCCGTGGGAGCTGGTTTGGGCGGAGGTTCGGCAGATGCGGCTTTTACCTTGATGGGCCTGAATGATATTTTCTCGCTAGGCCTAAGCCTTGAACAGATGGCAGATTATGCTTCGCGGCTCGGCTCGGATTGTGCGTTTTTCATTTATAATAAACCTTGTTTTGCCAGCGGAAGAGGGGAGATATTGGAACCGATAGAACTTCCGTTAGATGCTTATCGCTTTGAAGTGTTTGTGCCGCAGGGTGTTCAAGTTTCCACCAAAGAGGCTTATGCTGATTTGGTACGAAGACCGCAGCAAAAACCTGATGATGTAAGTCTGAAAGAATTGCTTCTGCAAACTCCGGTGGAGCGTTGGCGCAACCTCATAGTTAATGACTTCGAGGCATCTGTTTTTCCAAAACATCCGGAAATCAAGGCGCTCAAGGATGACTTTTATGCGAGAGGCGCTGTCTACGCATCCATGTCGGGTTCCGGCTCTGCGGTGTTCGGAATGTTTCTCAAATAGAAGTATATTTGCAGAATGAAGCCACGTGTACTCCTGACCGCTTTACTGCTCATGCTTGCGGCAGTTACCGCTTCTGCGCAAACTACTAAAGTGCGCGGACGAGTGGTGGATGAGCAGGGCGAGGGGATACCTTTCGTGGCGGTATTGTTTGAGGGCACCACTGTAGGCATTACGACCGACCTGGATGGCTATTATAATCTCGAAAACAAAGACCTTTCCAACACTGTACTGGTGGCGCAGCTTTTGGGTTATGAAAGCGCCCGCGTGAATGTGCGCCCCGGAGTTTTCAATCAGATAGATTTCACGCTGCGCCTTTTCAATCATGAACTTGCGGGCGCTCAGGTGAAAGCTGATAATAAAAAGGCCAAGCGATTGCTCGCAAATATAAATGCCCGCCGTTCCAAGAACGATCCTGACAGTCATCCTCAATACAGAGTCAAGATTTACAATAAAATGGAATTGGGCCTTACCCATCCTCAGGAACAGCTTCAGAATACCGTTTTCGAGAAAAAATTCGATTTCGTTTTCGATTATATCGACACCTCAGTCGTGAGCGGCGTGCCATATCTGCCCGTTATGATAAGCGAGACGGTGGCGGACAAGCATCATAGCTCCAATCCCGAACTGAATACAGAGAAGGTTGAGGCAAACCGGATTTCCGGTGTTAATCCCGACCTTAATCTCCTCAGCCAATTCACCGGCAGCATGCATCTCAAAGTGAATTTTTACAATGACTTCATAAATGCATTCGATGTTCAGTTCCCTTCACCCATTATGCCGGCCGCCATGCTCTATTACAATTATTACATAATCGACTCTCTGCAGCTGGACGGACGAAAGACCTTAGTAGTGCGCTATCATCCCAAAAAATTCATCTCCACCCCTACCTTTGATGGTGAAATGCAAATAGATGCAGAGGATTTTGCTCTCCGCAGCATCCGCGCCACCATGAAGAATACGGTCAATGTAAACTGGCTGCGCGATTTTGAATTGAATGCTTCTTATCAGCGCATGCCCGATTCCACCTGGTTTTATAAGTCAGATGGTTTTTATGTCGACTTTTCGATGAGTCTGAGGGATTTCAGCAAGATGCTGTCTTTCCTTGGCAAGCGCGAACTTACTTATGGCGAGCCCGATTTCGACTTTGTGCCGGAAATAAAGGGGAGCGATGCCCCTGTAAAAGTATATGCTGATGCGGGTTATCAAAGCGAAGAATTTTGGGAGGCGGCCCGTCCGGCACCGCTTACCAAAAAAGAGGAGGATGTATATGCAATGGTGGATGAGATAAAGACCATTCCCCTTTATAAAGACCTTTATACCATAATTTATACGCTTATAAACTCTTATTGGGATATAGGGAAGATAGGCATAGGTCCGTATTACAAGTTGGTGAGCTTCAATCAGATGGAGGGCTTCCGCCCGCAATTCGGCTTGCGTACATCCAAAGACTTCAGCAAGACCGACCGCTTTACGGTGTATGCGGCTTATGGCATAAAGGATAAAACTCTGAAAGGCGGCGGCGAATGGGAGCATCTTTTCAGCAGAGAGCCCTGGATAAAGCTGAACTTGGAGGCAAAATATGATGTATATCAGATTGGGGCGGGGAACCATGCCCTTACAGAAGGGAATATGTTCGCCAGCATCTTCGGGGGAAGTTATGGAACCCGTCCCTGCATGATGAGTTCGTTCAAACTGAATTATGAGCAGGAAGTGAATCCATCATTCACTTTTGGTGCCGGATTGAATTTCAGCCGCTATTATGGTACGGGAGAATTGTTTGTGCCTATGATTGCCACCAGCGGCAGAACCATTCCCAGCGTAGCTAAAAACGAGTTTCAACTTATGGCGATTTTCTCCAAGGATGAAACCGTAAACAAGGGTTATTTTATAAAGCAGAGCGTACACAGCAATTATCCGATTATCCGTATAGACCTTTCCGCAGGTATTCCCGGTATACGCAAATACGACTATGGTTATTTCCGTCCGGAACTGTCCATTAATTGGAAATGGCGCCTTCCGCTTTTCGGCATGAGCAAAATCT
>JAAZIW010000045.1 GCA_012800665.1 Rikenellaceae bacterium | reverse complement strand
TTCATGAAGGCAGATGAAGCCATAGTAGTTTCTCCTGTAGTATCAATAAAAAGTGCCCCGGGTGCTGAAAATTCAAAAGATTTGTTTATCTTGCACGAAGGAACCAAAGTCCGCCTGTTGGATTCAGTGGGATCGTGGCTTAATATCGAATTGTCCGATGGGCGCCAAGGGTGGATAATGTCAGAAAATGTAGAAAATATTTGAGATATTTAAAAAAAACTATATCTTTGTAGCTTGAATGGCTATATTTGTCAAACAGAATTTAAAAATAGACTCATTATTTAGTTAACTAAAAAAGATAAAAGCATGAAAAAAATTCTTTTATTTGCAGTTGCCCTTTTCGTTAGCGCAGCTTCCTTTGCACAGGAATCTAACCTTGATGCAAGCGGCAACATTCAAAGAGGCCCCTATGAAACCAACGCATTCAAAGACAACTGGTTTGTTGACTTTGGCGGAGGTATCCAGTGGACTACCACCAACTTTAAAATCAGTGATGGCGTTGGTTGGGCTGGTAACATCAATGTGGGCAAATGGTTCACTCCGGAATATGGTGCACGTATCGGTGCCCGTTTCGGAACTTCTCCCTGGGAGGCAGACCCTAATACTCCCGTACTCGATGTAAACGGCTTCCAATTCTGGAAAGCAGACGTGCTTTGGAACTGGAGCAGTTTTTTCAAGGGCTACAGCGATTCCCGCAAATTTGATTTCGTTCCCTTTGTAGGTTTTGGTTTGGTTCTGGCTTATAGCTCAGATACAGATAATTTCCTTAAAGGCAACAAGGAGTTCGGCTTCGAGGCCGGTGTTCTTTTGAATTATGCTCTCGGCAGGAATTTCGCTCTTAACCTCGAATTAAGCAGCCAGCTCAATAAGGAGAAAGCTTTTGCTATCAACCCGAATCACAATTCAGGCAGGATTCCGTTCATCGGCTTCCCCACCGTTACTTTCGGCGGCATTTATAAGTTCGAGCGTGCCGACTGGACCCGCAAGTCTTCTACCATCGCTGCCTATACTGCTGCTGTAGCCGCCGCTGAGGCTGCTGCATCTCAGGCTCAGGCAGACGCTGCTGCCGTTAAGGCCGCTGCTGCTACCAAGCAGGATCAGGCTCAGAGGGAAGTAGCACAGGTTAAGGAAGAACTCGCAGTTGCTCAAAGCCAGGCATCCGATTATGGCGATCTCTTCGAGGAGCCCATCATCGCTTACTTCCAGATTGGCAAGAGCACTCTTACCGTAACCGAGAAGGAGCACGTGAAGTATATTGCCAAGAATCTCATTTCCCGCGGCGAAAACATTACTTTCACCCTCAGTGGAAATGCCGACAGCAAGACCGGTTCCGCAAGACGTAACAAGCAGCTTTCCAAGGAGCGCGCCGATTATGTTTACAAACTCATGACCGAGGAACTCGGCATCGATGGCAGCCGCTTTGTTGTAAGGGCTAACGGTGGCAACGATATCTTCGATACACCCGAGCTCAACCGTGCTGTTATTATCGAAAAGCAATAATAACTTAACATTACCCATAAAAGTCGGACTCCCTGCGAGTCCGGTTTTTTTGTTTTCCCCCGTCCCGCCCCGCTCTCTCTTCTTCCCTCCAGCTCCTCTCCTCTCCTCTCCTCTCCTCTCCTCTCCTCTCCTCTC
>JAAZIW010000044.1 GCA_012800665.1 Rikenellaceae bacterium | reverse complement strand
GAACGATATTTGAACATAACTGCAAGGGTTTTGATGCAAATTTAAATAAAATCGTGCATTTACACAAGAAATAATCGATATATTTTACTGTGTATCAAAATAATATGTCTTTTTCAGCAGACCCTATCTAAGTTTGCTTTTGAAATTTTCCAGATTTATAAAATAAAATTCCCCCCATATCCGGCAATCCTGGCGGACTATTAGCGGTCGCACGAGGCGGCCGCTTTTTGTGTGCCTGTTTCATGACTTTATCGCCTTAATCCTGTTCTTGGTTTCTTGCCCAATAGGAGGGTTGCAGCACGGGCACAGCGGCGGGCCCATTGCAGGTCATCATCGTCCTTGTCCCGCCAGGGGAGATTGCTTTGCGAACCTCCGCCACCACCTCCGATAGATACGGCTGGCGTATCAAGCATACCAACAAAGAGTGCTACGGCTATGTCGGTCAACTCGCTGCTGTTGGCAACCTCCCGATAGTCGAACTCATCGTTGAAATAGTCAAGTACCCGCTCCGGGATGTAGAAACGCTGTTCCGTTCCGCCATGGGAAGAAAGCGTGTAGGACACCGAGCCGGAACGATAGTGGGTATAGTCCATATCGGCTGCCGGTCTTTGAACAGGTTCCGGCCGATGGATTTGAGAGGTATTGACCTGAGCGGCAAGTCTCTCGCGGTAGTGGAGCTTTTGCCAGGTACGGGGAAGTTTTGAAATCATTAAATTACGGGCCACTCCCAGTTCGGAAGCCTTGTATTTGGCATTTCCTTTGAGGATCGCATATCCACGGAGAACATCTTTCTTATCTTTCCGTTCATATACGGAATAGCCTCTCCGGGCAAGTGCCTTCTTGTATTCTTCCCATGACCACGATGGCATGGTTCTCAATACCTCCATGCACTCTCTGCTTACTTCCGGAATGTTGCGACTTCGGATTTCTTCCGCAGTCTTCCAGCCACGTTTCACTGCAACTCGCTCGGCTGCACGTTGCGCCCGAAGATGAATGTTATGGTCATTGTTGATGTTCCCGTTTTCATCAAAGCGGCAAATTGCGGCATGGAGATGGGGAACTTTCCCTTTGGATTCCATGTGCAGGTAAACCGTGTATTTACTGTTTGCCAGATTGGTCGGGCAGGAGCGGACTTTCCCGTCCTTGCCGGTAATCGTTTGTTTGTCGAACTCTTCGGCGAAATCGTGCCAGAGCTTTTGCCAGTCCTCAATGTCATAGAAACTGGTATGCTCAGGCGATGGACTCAACTCTATTCTGATTATGGAATTCTTTATCGGCCGATGTTGGGAAAGGGTCAATTGCATGGAGTTCCATATCCCCATAGCGTCCAGTTCCGGGGGCAACAGATTGTCCAATACCCGATATATTTTTTCCGGATGCTTCTTGTGTTTTGATTCGCCAGTAATATAACGAAGGTCATTGATGCCGTAAGATATGGCTTTGGCTTTTGCAATCATTTTTCTTCGGATTGAGGGTTGGACGGAATTCTGTTTTTCTCCTTTACGGCTTCCAGGAATTGGCAGACGCCTTCGGCAACATTGGAAAGTTCTCCGAGCCAGCCGACCATGAACGGAATCTGATTGAACATTACCATCCGCTGCTTTGTGGACATTCCGTGAAGTGCGGAGGTATATTTTACAAGATCAGAACGACAGTTGTCCAGATTCTGCAGCAGTGCCGCCTCTTCTTTAGTAAGCCTCGCTTTGGGCTTGAAGTTATACGCACATGACAATATGTAGTCGCTTACGGTCATGCCGCATTGTTCGGCCAGTAATTTTATATGGTCTCTCTGGCTGGGAGTGACTTTTGCCCCGACAAAGACGCTTCTTGTTTCTTTCGGGGAAGTTGATGTATTGACAATATCTTCTTTCATTTGAATCGTTGTTATAATGGTTGAAAAGGTGCGAGCTTGCGAGTACCGTACTGGCGAAGGAACTGAACAGTCAAGAGCGCCAATGTACAACCGTAACGCAGTGAGGTTATACCTTGGCATATCTCGAAACAGTTACCTGTTTATGCTTCCCCGCAAGCCATATCGGATGCGTATAATGAATTGGCACTTGGACAAGGAAATGCAGGATATTATTATCCACTAAAAGAGGGGAGAAAATGAGTATCCCACATGATGATTCCCTGCCGACTTTGCTTTATTCTAATATATACGCCCCTGCAATAAAGTAAAGTTGTACTCAGTAATTGCATTCTGGATTGAGAATATAATTTTTCCCCTCCTTTATGACCATTTGCCTGTTGCCAAGAAAGGTGGCTACTTTGACTGCTTTGTTGTAGCCGAGCTTTACATTGTGCAATCCGTAAGCTTCCTTCAGACGTTCCAGGTAGTCATCATAACTGCCGATATTGCCATTGGCAAAAGCGGCATCCACTGCCGCACGATGTACAGGTTCCGGAATCTCCCTCTGCGGATCGAACGGTTCTTTGGTTGGTCGTCCGCTCTTCTTCTCTTTGGACAGATATGGTTCTACCAGTTCGGGCAGGACATCTTCGTTTATGCGGAATGCGAAAGGTTCAAAGTCCCGGTCCCGGATGTGCACGGCTTCGACCACGCTTATGGCTTTGTCCTCTTTGTCCACTTCTACCTGCAGGATGGTTTCCGCCTTGTTGTTGAGTTCCGTGCCGATGTGACCACGCGCATGTTCATCATTCTTGTTCTGATGCAGGACAGTATGGATATGGATTTGTTTGTCGTCCGTCCACTGCATGAATTTCGAGATAACTTCGGTAGATTCACTGGATGAATTGATGTCGTAAAGGAAATCACGGATGCCATCTATAATGACCAGACCCAAATCAGGTGTGGTGCCGATAGCTTCTTCGACTATCAATAGGCGCACTCTTGGTGCAAACTTGCGCAGAGACAGCATGATCAGATTTTCCGGCACCTTGTCATCCGGCATTTCAGCCAAACGCAGGATGCGCTTCAGTACCTGTTGACAATGATGGCGTCCCTGCTCCGTGTCGATATACAGAATCTTCCTCTTGTTCTCGGGGAACATGGAACGGTAACGAAGAACAGTGCGGCCACTCAATGCTGATGCGGCAATGGCCGAAACGTTGAAAGTCTTCTTGCTTTTGGCTTTCCCAATGGAAGCGCTGAAATTCCCCAACGTGCCTATAACAGCATCATCCACCATCAACACTGCCGGCGCTTCTTCATAGTTATTCGTGACGCTCACGGCAGCTTCCTCTATAAAAACTGCCAGTTCCTCACGTGAAGGTATCGTTTCGTCCGTCTTCTCCATCATTACCAGTTTTTAAGGTTAGGTTTACGGCGATGGGAAGCGAGCATGGCTTCGTTCTCTTCCTCGAAAGTTTGCGGAGCCGGATTCTTTCGGGAGGATTCCAGCCATTTATCCAGTTCATCCCGATAAATGTATAGATGTTTCCCCTGCTTGATGACTGGAATATCATCTTTTTTGACCTTGTAATAAAAGGTCGATAACGGCATTTTGAGATAGGCGCAAGCTTCCTGCACGGTCATGGGGACGTGCGTGTTTTCTTTGGCTTCATGCTGCTTGGACAGTTTTTCAGTCAGCAGATTTTCCATGCTTGCTATCCGGTCGCAAAGTTCGCCGACTACTGCCGGCAAGTCATTGAATGTAAGTTGGTCTGTTTTCATATTATAACTTTTTAATCGTTTAACATGCTGCGAACCAACCCAATGAAGTTTTGCAGAACAATACAGACCGGATTAATTATTTCATCTGCATACGTTTTTTGTTACGACTCATCGTTATCTGTTTCCAAATGGAAGCGATAGTCTCCCTTTTCAGGTACATCAATTGGAATCTGACTTGCTACCTGATCCCGCAAATTAAGCCTGAGATATTCAATACTTGCGTTTTCAAGTTCGTATGGAAATGATTCTTTGATAAAGACGGCTCTTTTCGCCAATGGTACTCTCAATCGTTCACCTACATTCCACGCCAGATGACGAAGTCCCGGTGACCGTAGCGGATTGTCAATATTGGAACGAATCGGTTTGTAGAGCTCCGGCTGATCACAAGCCATGTACTCAATGTTGGAAATGAGAGTCGCTATAGCCTCTTTGGAGAGATAGGGGGCAGTCTTGATGGTTACATATTCCCGAATCGCATCCATAACTTTTACTTGCCTTTTCAATTCTTTCTCTTTGAGTTCTTCCAGAATGGAATCATACTTTTCCAAATGAGATTCATTGGAGCAATCAGGGACGACAGGTTCTTGATTTGACTGTGGGGATGGAGAATACTCCTGTTCAGAAGAATCCGCCGGTTGTTCGGTAGTGAGTGTTTCGGCAATACAAACAGGCTCTGTGGTGCTCTCTGATTCTATAGCAGGAGAGGATTGTTCACCAAAAGAGAAGTGGATAGGATTTTTCGTCAGCCAATTATAGAAAAATTTCTGCAGGACTCCACACAATATGATGGACATCGCCAGTCCGAGAATGACAGGAGTTGTTATGCGCATGATGTTGATGTCATGGCAAAGGGTAAAATAAGTGGCTATGGCCGCAAAAATGATAACGGATAGCGCAAGGATAAAACTTATTTTCTTAGTTCGGATTTGTTCTGTATTTGTCATCTTCTATCACTATTTGGAATTACTGTACGCCAAAGTTATGTGCGTTATTCCAGATACTGATAAATAATGAGTTATAATCGTCCGATTTTACACGAAAATTACGGATATAGTCCGATTTTTCGCTCAAAATCAAACTATATCCGCTAAAACAGGTGGTCAAAATGCCTGTCAGTCTTTCCGCATCAGGGTGATTTTCTTGCTGGCTTCACGCTTGTTGCTGTCCACTACTTTCATGTACCTTTGGGTTGTGGTTATACTCTTGTGAGCCATCATGCTTTGTATGGTACGGATGTCCGTTCCGGCAGCCGCTTGCAGCGTAGCGAATGTTCTACGATAGGAGTGGAATGTGATCTTCTTGGTGATTCCAGCCGAACGAATCCACCCTTTCATGTAAGTCTGGGTCCAGCTGCGCTGTAATCCCTTGAATACCATTCCCCGCTTGTCGGGGCTGTAGCCGATAAGGTCCAGAGCTTCCTCGCTGATGGGGATGATGTCCTCGGAGCGGTTCTTCTTGGTGATGATGTGTACGCACTTGCCACCGGCCGAATAGTCCACGATGTCCTCCCAGCAAAGGGCGAGGATGTCGCTGATGCGCAGACTGGTCATGCACGAGAAGAGCGATGCTGTCTTCAGCACGGGCTTCTTGCAGGGTGTCTCGGCCAGCTTGTAGAGTTCTTCCACTGAAAGATAATCCTTGACTACATCCTCGGTCTCGATCTTTTCGAGGAAGTCGTTGACGTTGTTGCGGATCAGTCCGTTACGGTAGAGGATTTTCAGAAGTCCCCTGAATGTAGACCAATATCCCGATGCGGAGTTTCGTGTGATGTGTCCGTTACGCTTGAGTTTTTTGGCCGTCAACAGGTACTCACGGAACTTGTTGCAGAGATCAATGTCGAGCTCCTCAAAAGTACATTTTCCATGTACGAAGTTGCTGAAATGGAGATAGACAAATTCCCACTTTGGGTCATGTTTACGGAGCTGATTACGGAAATACTCCAGGAAATCAGCCTTGAGTTTGTACTTGTCGAAGAAATCATACCGTTCATTCACTACCGACTCGAACCTGCGGCAACGGATGGCTTCAGCCTTCTCGGCCATTACCTCGTTGAAGTCCTGTTCCCGCTTGTTCTTCGGATTGGCATATATATAAATGCCAAGCGATTCATGACGGATAACTTTCATTGTTTCCTTGTCTCTATACCCAGGATAATAATCCAGATAAAACGACAGCATCCTGTTTTTCAAAGGACGTGTTCTTAATGTTACGGTTTTACAATCGTTCATAATGTTATATTTTTTATGGTTGTTATTAATTCGCTGGCAAATCACTGTAATGTAACCATGCAGACCACCTTCAGTGACGATTAATTTTGGAATAATTTACGGTAGCCTATAATCAGGTCATTTACGGACACCCAAAACCCGGTCAAAATCCACTTTCAGGAAGCGGACGAAGCGCCCGTTCTTCTCTCGGGGAATCTGATGGAATTGCAGGATATTATAAACCGAGTCACGGGAGAGTTTGAATTTTTCCATTGCCTCTTTGACCGTGTAATATTCCGCCTTGCTCTCCTGTTCAGCAGTCTTGGAAAGATCGAAGTGGAGTTTGGAGTAGAATATCTGCCCGTGTTCTTTTTTCGATGGGATATTGTTGCGGTAGACGTGCGAACGGATGGCGACACGTGTCATGCCGTACTTCTCCTGAATATCTTCGGGAGTGTACCATTCCGTCAGGTCGGAGTCCACCTCATATTTGGCAAAGGCAGCATCGATATGTTTCTTGCTGTAATAGTTGAACTGGCGGATTCTCACTTTCGGAACCTTGTGCTGTCGTGTATAAGTCCATACCCATTTGGCATTGACCTTATATTTCTGCGCAATCTCCTCTGCGGTGTAATACTCGGTGATGTCAAAGTCGTTTTTTGCTACCAGCCGTTCATAAGGTTTGCTTTTAAGCATGAGTTCGATGTCGGCTTTCCGTATCAACGACATCTTTCCGCTGAGCCGGGATGCACGGAGTTTCTCTTCCTTTACCAGTTTGTAGATGTACTGGCGGCTTACACCCATCAGACGTGCTGCCTGCGAAAAAGTGAAGTATTCCTGCTTTTCCAGCGACGAGCGCAATTCCTGCATCTCCTGCATATGGCGCAGCTCCATCTTCCGCTCCATCATGCGGTGTTTGTAACCCCGTTTCGAGCATTGCGGGCTGCAATAACAAGTAGTTGTTTTCTGTGCGATGAACGGTTTTCCGCACCATTGACAAATTCTTTTTACTTCCATATTTTCGTCCTATTTTCTGCCATTTTACATGAATTTTAATTTCCCTTTTTGTCCACACATGTAAACCATTGTCAACACACGTCAACTAATGCGTTACTGTGACATTTGGGTAAACCGTGAATTTCTGTCACGGTAGAAATACGTATGAAAAATATGGATAAAAACCGTTACTTCCAAATACGGTCTGGAAAGTACATAAAAACAAAAGTCGCTGATATACAGTGACTTTATTCTAAATAGTTATGGTTGGTTATGGCTGTTTACAAGCCGTCATTTGCCGATGCAGAAGTGTTTGAATATGTTCACGAGGGTTTCGTGCGGGGTGATTGCGCCTCCGGTTATGTGAGCCAGATCCTGCAGGACCTGTTTGAGGTGTTCGGCTATGAGGTCGCCGGGCAGGTCGG
>JAAZIW010000043.1 GCA_012800665.1 Rikenellaceae bacterium | reverse complement strand
TCTAAAATATTATAGAAACCGATTAAGTTGGATTGGATGTATGCTTCCGGATTAGTAATGCTATAACGCACCCCTGCCTGAGCGGCGAGATTTACCACAATTGAAGGTTTATACTCGGCAAATATCCGTTTAATAGTTGCATTGTCTGCAATATCCCCCTTAATAAAATGATATTCAATATCATCCGGTTTAAGTGATTCTATCTCGCGGAGCCGGTACTCCTTAATCGCAATATCGTAATAGGCATTCATATTGTCAATGCCTACGATGCACCCGCTATTAAGCTCGGTAAAAAGGCGTTTAACAAGATTCGCTCCTATAAATCCTGCTGAACCGGTAATGAGTATTGTTTTTCCTTCGAGAATGATTTTCTGCATAAACCTGCTTCTTACTTGAATAACTTTTTGGCTTCCTCGTAACTGTTCAAAGAGCCAATATCAAACCTGTGCCCCGGCATCTCCCATGCATAAACCTCTGTTTTATCTACAAGATAATGTGCCAGATTGCCGGGGGCATCAAAACCGCACCCGCCATCTATGGCTGTCTTTATAAGGGGGAGGTCTTTCTGTGAATAGATGTAGAAAGGCGGCACAGCCCAATGAGAGACCGGGTTTTCCGGCTTTTCCTGCATCTGCAGCACTTTCTTATCTGATGTCAATTCGACCACACCGGTACGCTGTAACTTGGCGATTTCTGGCTCATAATGGCACATTATACAGCTTGCTTTTTTGTCGTGGAAGAAATCCACAAAACCCTTGAGAGAAAAGTCCAAGATATTATCCGCCGCAAGCACCATAATATCATCATCTATGCTGCATTTGTCTATGGCAAGCAATAGGTCGCAGACAGCACCGAGTCTGTTGTCATTGCTTGTAGAGCCATCGTCCAAAACATTTATCTTCTTTTGTATGGTCTTCTTCTTTTCAGCAGCCCAATCCTCAAAAATCTTCGCAAACTTATGGTTGGTCACCACTATTATTTCATCTATCCCATCTATGGCTTCTATATCCTTTATCAGCCTTCCCAAAATGGTGCTTTCGCCAATCTTGAGTAAGGGCTTAGGGAGGTTCTCTGTGAGAGGATATAGACGCGTGGCATAGCCTGCGGCCAAAATTACTGCTTTCATACAAATCTTGCTCCGTTGTCGGTATCGACAAATGTGCACATGAAGGAATTCTTGTATTGTGGGAAGCGGGCGAGGTATTTTTGTGTTATAGACTCTCTGATTTCGTCTAATTTAGAAGGATTGCAAATGGCAATACAGGCGCCTTTAAAGCCCGCCCCGGAGAATCTGCCTCCATAAATTCCATCCGTTTTGCGCATCGCCTTATAGATTTCTATAAGTTCAGGGGAGCCGCATTCGTAATTATGAATGGAGCTTTCGCAACTTTCGAAACTAAGCTTGCCGAACCATTCCAAATCTCCCATCTCCCAGGCGCTTACCGCCTCTCTCACACGCTTATATTCCGAATAGAAATGCTCGGCACGCCTTGCAAAACGGGCGGGCATCTTATCTTTTACTTTCTCGAATTTGGCTTTATCGACATCACGGAGAAAGGTCTGCTTCTGCTCTTTGAGGGGCTCATCATAATAGGCCTGAACATTCCAAGCGGCAACCTTGCATTCTGCAACACGAAGGTTGTAGTCGCTTTGCATAAGACTTCGGGTAAGGCCGCTGAAGATA
>JAAZIW010000005.1 GCA_012800665.1 Rikenellaceae bacterium | reverse complement strand
GAAATCCACGAGACCGGTGCCTGCCGTCTTAGTGATGTTGTTTCCCGCCAAATTTGGATAATAGGCAAAGAAGGTAAGCTTGTTGTTAGCCTCATCGGTAGGCCAATAGCGTATCGGAGAATACTCAGTTGAAGGTGAATCGCCATTAGCCAAAAGTTTAACCTTAACATCACTCATAAAGTTCGGTGTGTGTGTTGCATCAGCATAAGTAGCACTACCTGTGTTATAGGCATAAACACCTATAAGCTGATCGTCTGCGTTAACTCCGTTGAAGTTGGTGCCGGTTACAAATGAACCGCCCGCCTTGGTAGGCGTGGGAGAGTAAGTACTGAAACCAATAACATTTCCTGTACTGGTTACATCGATGATGTTCTTGGAGCATGCTCCAAGAACAAGGGCAGCAGCTGCTGCGATAACAAAATACTTTTTCATGATTTTTTGTTTTTGTTGTTTATTATTTGTTGTTTATTATTTTTCAAATCTTTCATTTTTATTCGATTTTTAAATTTTCTAACCTTATATATATAAGATGCCGTATCACATTAAATCGGTATTCCGACATTGATTTCATCTTCCCAATCCACAACATCAGCCTTGAATCCGCCGCCGCCCTCTTCTACCACCACATCAGGCAATGTTATTACAGGGTCTTTATCGTAACCTTCCTGCAAATAGAGATTCAGCCTCAAGCCCAATCCACTTTCATCCTTGGTGATTTGGAACTTGTGCCCCACTAAAAAATCGTACTTCAACAGGGTTTTGCCGTCTTTCATAAGCATATTGAGTCCTAGCGAGTTAAGCTCAGGCGCTCTTCCCTCTACACTGGTAACTCCATTCGGAAGACCGAGGGTGGTAACCTGCGACTCTATATAACCGCGGGTGGGGACTTCTTCATCGAATTCTACTACCCAGGATTCGAGCAGCTGATCCACATCCCCCTCATCCGTCCTGTCTTTGGTAAGCACAAAGTTCTGAGCCATGCCGGTAAGGGCGGCGCGTACGGAGCGCAAGCTTCTGATATTGTTTATATAGATACGTGCCCTCACGGTGGAAATAATGTCGCGTGCCGTTACAGGGATAACGTATGTGTATTCGTCCATAGCGCTCAGATAATAATCCAATTCGCTGTCCGGGGCCTTGCTCTTCAGTCTGGTCTTATATTCGTAATAAGCCGATTGATAGTGATCCACCATTTCGTGAGTGATGTCGAACTCGCTTGCCAGGGCAACGGCGAGGTGCTCGGGGTCGTGTCCGATAAAGGTTTCTTTGCTTATTGACTTGATTTTGCTCGGAACGTACCAATTGGATTTAATCTCTGCAAGGCGCACGAAAGCTTGAGCGTATTTGTTCATGCTGAAGAATTCGTAGCTTGAAAACTCGTAAACGCTCTGGTTGATGAGGAACATTCTCCAATGGCCTGCGGGAAGATTCACCGCCACATCGTTTACTTGTGAAGTACTGATTACACGTGGAGTGTCTTCGCCGTCCCTGAAGAAGTACATGGTCATACCGGTGGGCTCTTCGCAGAAGTATTGCCAATCGCATTTCACAATAACCCTTACGGTGGGAACGTAGTCTGCCTCCATAGGTCTGCGCTCGCAACCCGTAGCCGCCAGAACGACAGCTGCGAGAAGCATAAGAACGTATGACCTGAGCTTTCTCATTACTTATTCTTTACTACGTTACGACCAAACACATAGGTGAAGCCTACATTCAGACGGGTGGGACCGTACCATGTATAGGTGCCTTCATACCTTTCTACCAAGTGGGTATAGGTGCTCTTAATGGCATCGTACCTGCGATATCCGGCGCCCATCCAGCCGGCTGCGGCGGAGAGCGTAAAGCGCCAATGCTTGTTGATATACCAGTTGTAACCCGCCTCTATGCTTATTACAGAAGCTTCTCCCTGATAACCTGCACCCTTGGGCTGGATATCGAAATAGCCTCCGCCGAAATTCACTCCTGCAAACCAGCCTGTAAGGGCTTCGGAAGGATTGAACCAATAGCGGGCAAAAATATCCAAATGGAGAATTTCGTAGGCGCGTGTATTGCCATCCCAAACGTACCATGGGAAGGTATAGTTAAAGCCCGTGCTCCAACGCCTGCCGATGGGAATCTCCATGCTGAAATTAGGGGTGATGGCAAGGTCGTACAATACATTAGTGCTGAAAGCAACCCTTGCCTTGAATATCTTGATAAGATCCTGCTGAGCGAAGGTATCTATTGGTTGGACAATGGTTTCAAGAGTGTCGGGAACGGTTTCAGGAACGGGCTCGATTGCATCGCAGATACGGATTGTATCCCTTATTACGATCGTGTCTCTGATTATGACAGTATCTCTGATTACGACAGTATCCCTGACTATCACCTCCTTGATTTCGGAAGGAATGTCAGAAACTGTTACCTCCACAGTCGCGGATGTCGTATCGGCGACTGTGGGAATAACAGGAGAAACAATTTTAACTTTATCTCTAACTGCCGGCTCCGCAGCCAAAGATGTGGTATCTATGACTGTGGGGATAACAGTAGGAGAAATGGATTTGGCGGTATCCTTGAGCTCTGAATGCCTTTTTATACGCTCGGCGTAGTCTATCACGACTTTAGTCCGGCGCAAGCTTGGGTACAGGTTGGACAGCATCCAAAACCAAGGACGACCGCCGCGCAAATCCATAAGTTGTTTCTTTTTACTATCTACTATTTTTCCATTCCTATAAACGTATAAAGGAGTATTGTCCAGAATATGGATAACCTCGTCTCTATACTGGAAAGAAACAGTATCGACCATATTGCGAAGGCCCTCGTAATCGGAGCCTACGGGATTTTCTATAATGAGGGAACGATCCACGCCGGTATTTTCAATAATGAAAAGGGAAATTGACCTGGCGCGTTTTTCGGCAAGACTTTGATTGTAAGAATCCCCGCCTTCAGGAGAAGCGGCGGAACGGACTGTTATTTTTTCGAGTGTGGCATTTTCATTGCCATTGATGCGATTAATCCAGCTTACTAAAGAATCGAGGCTGGCTGCATTGTTTTCATATGCTCTATCGGGTTCGAAGAGATTAACCTTGAAGTGGATGACAGTAGACTTGCGTATAAACACCTCATCCGCAGATGTTTTCACATTTGCGGTGTCGAAAGCTGCAAGCGTAATTTCGGCTGCGAGGGTTAATAAGCACGCAATTAGTGCCCTCCTGAAGTATTGTCCAACCATGTACCTTTTTTCACAAAAAAAAACGACAGAAGTCATATTTTCGGCATGAGCCTTGGATATAATTTTAAATCGTCAAATTTTTCGGACTGCAAAGATAAAACCTTTTTCAAACATAGCAACACTTTTTCGAAAAAAATGAACATTTTTTTTGGTTTTTTTTGTTTTTTATCCTTTATCCTCAACAGACTAACACGAGAGGCCATTTTTGAGAAAAAATATTCTTTGGGAAAATCACCCTGTTTTACACAGTAAAACAAAAAAAGTTGATTTTTACTCCTCCGATACAACGGAAAGTCTTCGTAAATTCACAAAAACGAAAAATTATGAAGAAATCTTGCATTATCACATCCTTACTATTGGCGCTGTCGTTATTATCCTGCGACCGCATAATGTCGGGACCTTCTCCTCAGAAAGGTTTTCTGCAAATCGCATTCGAGTCACAGTCAAGCCGCGCAATAACAGAAATTCCCGACACCAATCTTTTTATGATAGAAATATCTGAAGAATCGGGAAAAAGTATTTTTTCGGGCATTTATTCCTCACTCCCTAAACAAATGAAATTGCTGCCTGGGGACTATACCATATCGGCAATTTCCCGCAAGTTTTCAGAGCCTCTTTTCGATGCACAACAATTTGGTGATTATCAAACATTTACCATAGAGTCCGGAGTGATTTCGGCAGTGCATTTGTCTTGCGCTCAACTGAATGCGGGAGTCAGGTTGCAAACAGGAATTAATTTCCGCGCAGAATATCCCGACGGCACTTTCTACCTTCACAGCGCTACCGGCTCCTTAGTGTACGGTTACGGCGAAAAGCGCACAGGATATTTCAAACCCGGTCCGGTGTGGCTGGAATTCTGTTATGGCGGCAATACAAGCACACTGCTTACACGCGAACTCGCAGCGCGGGAGATACTCATCCTGCGAATTGATGCCGGCAACAACATAAAAGAAGTAAGCTCTACCGCTGACAAATACGGCGAGGGTTTCAGCATGGAAATCGACACTTCTCTAAGCTATACCGCAGAAAACTTCTTTTTTAATTCCGGAGGCTCTGGTTCAGAAGGAGACAACACCGATTTGTCGGGCGCCCTCAGCGTTGGAGAAGCGCGCAGCAAAGCATCCGAAAGCCCTGCCGGGGTATGGGTGTACGGCTATATAGCCGGAGGCGACTGCACTGCGAGCGGCTGCTCTTTCAGCCCTCCTTTCAAATCGGTCACCAACCTTGTCCTCTCCCCCACATCCACCTCTGCAGACAAAGAAAGCTGCCTTGCGGTGCAATTGCAAAAAGGCGATATACGCCAGGTTCTCAATTTGGTGGACCACCCCGAAAATCTCGGCCGTTTAGTTTACTTGAAAGGCGACCTCGTGCCAAAATATTACGGCATTCCCGGATTGCAGAACATTTCCGACTATCGGCTGAAATAGATCGTGCATAGGCAAACTTCACGCTTACCGAATATTTTGTTGAATAAACAAGCCGGACAGTCATGGATAAAACTTCAAAAAAAGTACAGACATCTTGCTGAATATACACTCTATAAGCAATTCCTAAGGTATCAGGTGGATTTGCATCGAATTTATATCAAACAGACTATAAAGATTGAGCGAAAATGAAATATTATGGCTATCTTTATATCCGTTAATTAAATTTTTATGAAAAGATTTCTAATAATTGCCCTTTGCAGTTCAGCGCTGCTGACGGGCTTTGTTTCATGCAAAAACTATGAAAGGGTGGCCGGTGACCCTATGAAAAGCCGCATTTACACCTTGGATAACGGGCTCAAGGTCTATATGACCGTAAACAAGGAGGAGCCCCGAATCCAAACCTATATCGCCGTGCGTTCCGGAGGCAAAAACGACCCTCACGAAACCACCGGCTTGGCTCACTATTTCGAGCATCTAATGTTCAAGGGCACCGAACAATTCGGCACCCAGGACTACGAGGCGGAAAAACCCCTGTTGGATGAAATCGAGCGTCTGTTCGAGGAATACCGCACAATCACAGACCCCGCGCAGCGCACAGCATTCTATAAAAAAATAGACTCTGTGAGTTACGAGGCCTCCAAGATTGCCATCCCCAACGAATATGACAAACTCATGAGTTTAATCGGGGCACGAGGCACCAATGCCTGGACCAGTCAGGATGAAACCGTCTTCACTGAGGACATCCCGTCCAATCAGATAGAGAATTGGGCCAAAATTCAAGCCGACCGCTTCCGCAATAATGTGATACGCGGTTTCCACACCGAGCTTGAGACTGTTTATGAAGAGAAGAACATGTCCCTTACCGAAGACAACTACAAGCTCTTCGAGGCTCTTCAGGCAGGTCTGTTCAAAAATCACCCTTACGGCACTCAAACCGTGCTGGGCACACAGGAGCAGCTCAAGAACCCCTCCATCACAAACATTAAAAATTTCTACAAAAGCTATTATGTCCCCAACAACATAGCCATCTGCCTCTCCGGTGACTTCGACCCTGCCAAGACTCTTGCCGTCATAGAAAAATACTTCGGCGATTGGGAACCCAATCCCAACATTCCCAAATTGGAATATGAGCCGGAGGAGCCGATTACAAGCCCCATAGTTAAGGAGGTTTATGGCCAGCAAGCCGAAATAATGGCTCTCGGCTGGAGGCTGCCGGGTGAAAGGGACCTTCAAACCACTACGGTTTCCGAGATTGCAAGCAGCATACTCAGTAACGGGCAGGCAGGCATAATCGATATTGATGTAAATCAGCAGCAAAAAGCCATGTATATGGGCGCCGGAACCAACACCCAGCCCGACTATAGTATTTTCCTCACTGTCAGCATGCCCAAGCAGGGGCAGACTTTGGAGGAGCTCAGGGACCTCGCTCTTGACCAGGTGGCCAAGCTCGCATCGGGAGACTTCGATGAAAGCCTGATAAGCAGCACCATCAACAACATCAGGCTTCAGAAAATGCGTCAGCTCGAAAGCAAC
Organism: Rikenellaceae bacterium; assembly: GCA_012800665.1. GTDB lineage: Bacteria > Bacteroidota > Bacteroidia > Bacteroidales > UBA932 > Cryptobacteroides. Next base: position 31,596 of record JAAZIW010000005.1, on the reverse strand, counting down.
CGAGTAAGGGCAAATCTGTTCGTGAACGCCTTTATAGCCGATATTCCTTGGAAAGATGCCTGCAAAGACCTTGAGCGTTACAGCCAAGTCACAAAGCAGGATGTAATGGACTTCGCCGCCGAATATCTTGCCCCCGAAAGTCATGTAATCGTTTATAAGAGGCAGGGTGAAGACAAAAATATCCAGAAGATGGTGGCTCCCGCCATTACTCCCATCGAAACCAACCGCGACAAAAGCAGCGGCTTCCTCGTAGCAGTTCAGAATACTGAGGTGCAACCCATTGAGCCTAAGTTCTTGGACTTCAGCAAAGACATGTCGAAAAGTGAATTTGCCGGCGGCGTGGAGATGCTCTACAAGCGCAATGAGCTCAACGAGATAAGCACAGTAAGCTTTGTATGGAATATCGGCCGCTGCGATGACCCCGCTTTGGAAGCCGCCATCGATTATCTGCCATATTTGGGAACACCCGAAATGAGCGCAGCGGAAATTGCAGCCAAGATGTATTCTCTTGCGAGCGACTTCAACTTTAATCTAAGCGACCATCAGCTCAGGCTGACTGTCAGCGGCCTTGATGAGAATATTGCTGAGGCTGTAACTATCGTGGAAGACCTCATCGCCAATGCGCAGGCGGACGAAAATATACTCGCCTCGCTCAAGTCCGATATGTTCAAAGCCAGAGCCGATGCCAAGAAGAGTCAGGACAGCTGCTTCAGCGCGCTTATAACCTATCTGCGCTACGGCCCCGATTATATTAAGTCTTCCACTTTTTCCGATGCCGGAATTAATGCTCTTACATCTGAAGAATTGCTCGGAAAGCTGCGCGATGTATTCGCAAAGGGACACAGGATTCTGTATTACGGACCTCTTTCGGAAGGCAAATCGCGCGCAAAATTGGCATCCTGCCATAAGCCGGGAGACACCCCCGAGCCCTTGGCGGAGAAGTTCACTCAATATGCGCCCGTAACTCAATCCAAGGTTCTGATTGCCCCATATGTTGCCAACAACTTTTATTATATGCAGTATTTCAACCTCAGGGAAGAATTTGACAAAGCCTATAGCCCCGGAATACGCATGTTCAATAATTATTTCGGCTCCGGCATGAACAGCATAGTCTTCCAGGAGATGAGAGAGGCGCGCGGCCTTGCCTACAGCGCAACGGCCAGACTTTCGGAGCCCTCGCATCTCGGTCAGGACTATAGCTTCTACGCCTATATCGCATCACAGAACGATAAAATCCAACAGGCAGTAGAGGCCTTTGACTTAATTATCAATAAGATGCCTGAATCGGAGCAAGCCTTCTCCATTGCCAAGGACGGCATGGTTTCGCAGATGCGCACAAGGCGTACCAACGGAATGGCCGTACTTAATTCCTATATTGCATGCGAAAGGCTTGGCCTTGACGAGCCTCAGGACAAAGCGGTGTTCGCTGCCATTGGGGACATGAGTTTAGAGGATGTCAAGGAGGTACAGCAGAAATGGGTGAAAGACCGCGAATGCGTTTATGCGATTCTCGGCGACAAGGCTCAACTGGATATGGACTTCCTTAAGACCTTGGGACCTGTTCAGGAGCTCTCGCTTAAAGATATTTTCGGATATTAAGCCTTCAGCCGTGATGCTCCGGCATCATCAGCCGAGGCTTACCCGTACAAAAGGCCGCGCCCCCTCTCCGGAGACGCGGCTTTTTCATTTCTTTTCAAGGCAGAACATGTCTTGGCGCATCAAAGCGCGGCAATGCATGAATCTGCCGCTATGTTTTAATCTGTCTGCGGATAATAATCTTCGTGCAGGAACGGATAATTAACCCACCAATATTCTTCGTGCTGCCCCGAAGAGACTCCGCACATAATGGTTCCTCCATATTGCTGAAGCCCCGAGTCGCGATAAGCGGAACCGTGATGCTTTGTCAGATTATAAATACCATCCAAATTGAGGGTATAGCCCTGACCTGCATAATTGGTTTCGAAGACAAAACTGCGCGTTTCATTACTTGGAGAATATTCCAGGTTTTTACCGTGGAACACATATATCCCCTCCCACTTTGCAGAAGAACTTCCTATTCCGAATTTACCGTTCATCAGATTGGCGGTGCTTTTGAATGTCACAGGGATATTGCGCGTTACAGAATTCTTGAAACTATAACCCTGAGGACAATCGAGAGTAATCTCAAGAGTGTTTATCCGACCGTATACAAGGTCCGCTTCGGCATATTCGGGCTTATTCTTTTTTTTGTTTTTGCGGGTATAGCTGTCAGCCAAGTAAAGGGTATTATACAAAGTATTGTGAGTGGCGGAGATGTCCATAGGATAATCCTTTTCTTTATAAATGCTAATAAGAGCGCCTGTATTATAGAAATACGAATCGAAAGATGACCTTTTAAGGAGCACCGCCCAAAAGGGGGAATCGTAATCGAGAAAATAATTGCTGTACCAATAATGACTGCCTGCCGCAAAGGCCTCAATCCCTATATTGCTGCTATGCATAGTGTAGCCTATAGGGTCAAACATGGTCATTTGCAAAAGATTATTGGTATTGAGACTGAATTTTACCTCCAAACTGCCTATCACCCCTACCTCTACAGGCACATTTATTACTCCGTCGTAACTGCTTATGTTAAGATTGACTGTCTTTTTCTTTTCATATAAAGTAAATATATTGTTGAATGTCACCCCGAAGCTTTCCGGAGTGCATTCTGTACTTATGGTCAGCTTTTTCCAATACTTCGACACATAGGTACCCATATTCGTTTCACCTATATGATAAGGCTTGGTGAGCGTTTCCAGCTCGCAACTAACATAAGGCGATACGCTTGAAGGAATGTCTTGCGAAAGGGTATAATCCATCTTTGAATCGCTGCAATAGATATAATAAGTCTTGATGAGATTGTTTTGCAGATAAAAAGACGGCGAGGAAATCACTCCCGAAGCAGGCGCCGCATCGTGGTTTACGAAAACATAATAATTGTCATAAGGTTTTACATCTGCAAACGGGTCCGTCTCGGTAAACAAAAGCTGTCCGGTAAGCGTTCCCTCCCCCGGCTCCACAAACCAATCAGACTCAGTAATACGGTCGGAAACTAAATCCAGCTCCATATTATTAAGGCTGCCCCGCTTTACCGAAAAATCGCTAGTCCCATCCTGCCCCAAATAGACTCTGTAAATTACATTTTCGTAGGTAATGGTGGGCGTAACGGCCCTGCAAGTGAGCTCCAGATAAGAACACAGGGATGCCCGCCCGGCATCTCCTGTCGCCGCCTCTATCGCTTGGGCATTCTTGCCTCTCGGCAGAGTGTTGTCAGGAAGCAGACATCCCTGACAATTCTCCAAATAATAGAGGGTTACAGTACCATAGGTGTTCAACTCCTCAATATCCTCAGCGCTCATATAATCCCCCTCCGGCAGCACCTCACCCTCATTCAAAGCTCTGCTGGCATAACCCTCAATCCCTTCCACCCTCCCCCATGGCCGCACCGCCTTTGCACAGGCTTTCATCTTTCCCGAAGTAAAACTGTAGTCCACTTTTTTATTGGCAGGATTCCTATAAATGTAAATGTCAAAGCGCCCCACTAATTTTTCCAAGTGTATGCCGGTGCCTTCTTGCGGCTTATAGCCGAGCAGAGCCGCCGCCATAGGGAATCCGTTTGTCTCGAAAGAAGAATAATCATCGAAGTTCAATGTAAAATCGAGCAGTTCGCTTTCTTTTTCGGGAGGCTCAATTTCTCCGGTATTTGCAAGAAAATAGAGACTGTATTCGCCGTTGATGCTTGGGAATACGAGGTTTATTTTATTGCCGGTCAGATTGGAAGAATATAAACAGAAGTCAGGGAAGAGGGCTCCGTCCTGATAGAGCCATACATTTATGTCGTGAATTTCGTCCTCAGAGCTTGGGCCGCAGGAAGAACGGGTGAGATGCCCTCCACCGGTGTCGAGCATCATTTCGATGCTCGCCCTCCCCTCCCGCACTTGCGCGGGAGGGGCTTCCTCCACCCTTTCACAGGCATAACAAAACAGCAGGGCGGCCGATATCAGGGATAGTCTTTTCATGCCGCCTTAGATGCTTGTAATTATATCGCCTCCGTCTGTCCATGGGGATATTGTGCAGCTTATGTCTGCCGAGCCGGGCACCACCGGAACGGTAGGATTCACGCTGCCGAGATTGTTTATGGTTAATGTTACATCATAGGTATAGTTTGCCGCCAGACCGGTGTTTTTCGAGATGTTTTCGCCCAAGTTAATCGTCCAATAATAGGTTTTCTCTCCGACAGTGCCGCATACCGTAAGCCAGGTTGCAAGGCTTTGGTCGGCCGTAGTGCCGGAATAACCGGTGTCGGGAATTGCCGTTTTGTTTTTGTTGGGAAAGCAGTAAAAAGAGCAGGAATAACCTTTTCCTGAGAAAGATTCTCCGCTCGAGAGAGCAAGGGCGGGCTCTTTCAGGGTATAAGCCGCCGCCTCCGCGGTACTGCTGACAGAACCGGTCACGCTCCCGTCGCTTATGGGAGTATTGATATTGTTGCGCCCGTACCAATTATAAGTAATATTATATGTTGGAGCCTTGGGCTGAGCTGTACCCACCACATTGCAAAGAAACATTTTATTGATGGTGAGATTCCCGAGCCACGAAGGCAGATTGTTCGTAACATTCTTTACCCTTACGCGGGCTCCGAGACTGGTGACTTTCAGGGCCACAGAGACCTCGGCAGCTGTCGTAAGGTCTGCCTGCTGCTCTTTATACATCACAAAAGGATGATCCTTCAGGGAGATAATTTTGTCCCTTAATGCCGTTAAACTTGGATTTGCAAGCTCCGGACCGTTTATAAGGGCAGCCACGGTATACTTGAAGCCCCTCGGAAGCACAATGTCGTTCGAGGCGGCGCTGAGTTTTTTAGCGCAGGCGCCTCCGGGTTCGAAGATGAAAATCTGCGTGCTTTGGGCGGTTTTGTCGGAGCCGATTTCTGAGGTGGAGGCGCGGGTGGTGATTTCCGCGTCCACTCCCTCGATGGAGATACTGAGAGTAGAGGTCTCCTCAGGCGACAGCTGAGGAGAGGAGGTTTTTTCGCCGTGCATTTTGTCGCAGGAAGATAACAGAAGCACAGCCGTAAGGGTGCATGAAAGGGGAATAAAAATCTTTTTCATAAAGCATATAAATTGTTTGTCACAAAGGTGCATATGCTTATCCGTTTATATTTTGCGGCGTCCCGGAATCCCGATTCTTTTTATGTTTCAGACTGTTTCTTAAATTTTATTTTAACATTGAAGGTGATGGAATTGCGTAAAGAGTGACAAAAAGCGGAGCATCAATTTAAATTGACGCTCCGCCTGTGACAGAAGACTGTTAAATGTGACGAGCAACTGCCCGCTGGTACTCCCTATAGGAATCGAACCTATACCTACGGAACCGGAATCCGTAATTCTATCCGTTAAACTAAGGGAGCAGGACTGCAAAGATACTTAAAAAAATGTATCTTTGCATTCCAAATCAACTCCTAATCAGAACATGAAAGCATATGTTTTCCCCGGTCAGGGGGCACAATTCCCGGGAATGGGAAAAGAACTCTACGACAATAGCCCCAAAGCCGCGGCCCTAATGGAACAGGCAAATGAAATACTCGGCTTCAGAATTACGGACATAATGTTCAGCGGCAGTGAAGAAGACCTTCGAGCCACAAATGTCACCCAGCCGGCCATCTTCATACACTCTACCGCTCTTGCTCTATGCACCCCGAATCTTCCCGCTCCAGACATGGTCGGCGGGCATTCTCTCGGTGAATTCTCTGCACTGGTGGCGGCGGAAGCCATGAGTTTTGAAGACGGCTTGAAGCTCGTTGCCATACGCGCCGGCGCAATGCAGAAATGCTGCGAAAAAGTTCCCGGCACAATGGCTGCCATAATCGGCCTTCCGGATGAGCAGGTAAAAGAAGTCTGCGCAGATATCAAAGGCGTGGTTCCGGCTAATTACAACAGTCCGGGCCAGGTGGTTGTCTCCGGTGAAAAGGAAGCTGTTTTACTGGCTTGCGAAAAGCTCAAGGAGGCTGGAGCAAAGCGCGCCTTGCCGCTGATAGTGGGCGGTGCATTCCACTCTTCCCTTATGGAGCCGGCCCGACTGGAACTTGCGGAGGCAATCGCATCCACCCCTATCAAGGCCCCAATCTGCCCAATCTATCAAAATTTCAGCGCCAAAGGCGAAAGCGACCCGGCAGTCATTAAAGACAATCTCCTCAAACAACTCACCAGCCCTGTGCGCTGGACCGAAAGCGTAAGGAATATGCTCGCTGACGGAGCGGACTTTTTCCTCGAGCTCGGACCCGGAAGCGTATTGCAAGGCCTTGTAAAGCGCATCAGCAGTGCGGAGGGAAAAGAAGTGGAGGTTTCAGGGCAATCTTAAGGTTTTTTTATTAACTTAGCACGATGTAAAAATCAACACGATACAAAGAATCTAAATCTTATTTCATTAACATAATTATGGCCAAAGAAAAGAAATTTATTACTTGTGACGGTAACACCGCTGTCGCAAACATCGCGTATCTCTTCAGCGAGAACGCATGCATCTATCCCATTACGCCTTCTTCACCTATGGCGGAGAGCATAGACGAATGGGCCGCCCACGGTAAAAAGAACCTCTGGGGCGAGACAGTCGAGGTTACCGAGTTAGAAAGTGAAGCCGGAGCCGCAGGAGCAATGCACGGCTCGCTTCAAGCAGGCGCCCTTACCAGCACTTATACCGCTTCTCAGGGTCTCCTGCTCATGATTCCCAATATGTATAAGATGGCCGGCGAACTTCTTCCCGGCGTATTTCACGTGTCGGCCCGCGCACTTGCAAGCCACGCCCTCTCCATCTTCGGAGACCATCAGGACGTAATGGCATGCCGCCAGACAGGCTTTGCCCTTCTTGCTTCCGGCTCTGTACAAGAGGCGCAGGACCTTGCCGCAGTAGCGCATCTGAGCGCAATCAAGAGCAGCATTCCTTTCCTGCATTTCTTCGATGGTTTCCGCACCAGCCACGAAGTACAAAAGATTGAGGTTCTCGACGAGGCCGCACTCAAAGATATGGTAAGCGAAAAATCCCTCAAGAACTTCCGTGAAAGAGCCCTCAGCCCGAATGCCCCCGTTATCCGCGGAACAGCCCAAAACGGTGACGTTTATTTCCAGGCTGTGGAGGTGCGCAATAAAGTATATGAGGAAGTTCCGGACATAGTTGCACGCTATATGGGCGAAATAAGCGAGCTTACAGGCCGCAAATATCGTCCTTTTATATATTACGGCGACAAACAGGCCGAAAATATAATCATCGCCATGGGCTCCGTTACCGAAACCATAAAGGAGACCATCGATCATCTGAACAGCGCCGGAGGCAAATACGGCCTCGTAAGCGTACATCTTTACAGGCCTTTCAGCACTGAATATCTCTTCAAGGCCATACCCAAGACGGTTAAAAAAATCGCAGTGCTGGACCGCACCAAAGAGCCCGGCTCGCTCGGCGAACCCCTCTATTTGGACATAAAGGCCGCTTATCAAGGCAAAGAAAACGCTCCCCTAATCGTTGGAGGACGCTATGGACTTTCCAGCAAGGACACCACTCCGGCGCAAATCATCGCCGTATATGAGAACTTGGAGCTCAAGTCTCCCAAGAGTGACTTTACCATAGGAATTGTGGACGATGTAACTTTCAAGAGCCTCCCTGTAAAGGAAGAGGTTTCCATAGTGAAGCCCGGCACGAAAGAATGCAAGTTCTATGGCTTGGGTTCTGACGGCACCGTGGGCGCCAACAAAAACACCATCAAGATTATCGGCAGTCACACCGATTTATATTGCCAGGCTTACTTTGACTACGACTCCAAAAAGTCCGGAGGCTACACCTGCAGTCATCTCCGCTTCGGCAAACAGCCCATACACGCCCCCTATTTGGTAAGCACTCCCGATTTCGTTGCTTGCCACGTGCCTTCATACCTATATAAATATGATGTGCTCAAGGGAATTAAAAACGGCGGCAGCCTCCTACTCAATTCCCTTTGGGACGAAAAAGAAACCTTGGAGCGCATTCCCGACAACGTAAAAGGCGTTATAGCTAAAAAGAATATCAAACTCTACATTATAAACGCCACCAAGATTGCTCAGGAGATTGGTTTGGGCAACCGTATCAACACCATTCTGCAAAGCGCATTCTTTAAGATTACCGGTATAATCCCCTACGAAGATGCAGTTAAATATATGAAAGATGCAGCCTTCAAGAGCTACGGCAACAAGGGTGAGCATATAGTGAAGATGAATTACGATGCCATAGACAGGGGTGGAGAATATATCGAAGTTGCAATACCCTCAACTTGGGCCGGCATCAACGCCAAATTTGAGAATCCGGGCGTAGACCGCCTTGCAACTCCGTTTGTAAAAGAAATCGCCGATGTGGTGAACGCTCAGGCCGGAGACTCCCTGCCTGTGAGCGCCTTCCTTCCATATATGGACGGCACAATGCCCTCCGGCACATCCGCCTATGAAAAACGCGGCGTGGCAGTAATGGTTCCTGAGTGGGATGCTGAAAAATGTATCCAGTGCAACAATTGCGCTTTTGCATGTCCGCACGCAGCCATAAGGCCGTTCCTGCTCACTGACGAAGAAGCGGCGGCCCTTCCGAAGGGCACCAAGTTCGCTGATGGCAGAGCCAACCTCAAAGAATACAAGTACGCTCTCAGCATCAGCGTGGCAGACTGTACAGGTTGCGGCAATTGTATGGATGTCTGCCTTGCCAAACCGGAAAAGGCTCTCAAAATGGTCGATTATCTCGAACGTGCAGATGAGCAGGTACAATTCGATCATCTCAACAGCAAGGTAGGCTACAAGACTCCGTTCGACCCCAAGAGCAATGTGAAGGCATCTCAGTTCAGCCAGCCTCTCTTCGAGTTCTCGGGAGCATGCGCAGGTTGCGGTGAGACACCTTATATAAAGAATATCACCCAGCTCTTCGGCGACCATATGATGATTGCCAATGCCACAGGATGCTCCTCCATCTACGGAGCCTCTTTCCCCGCAAGCCCCTATTGCACCAATGCCGGCGGGCACGGGCCGGCTTGGCAGAATTCTCTGTTTGAAGATGCCGCCGAATTCGGTTTGGGTATGAAGATAGGTTCCGACCGTATGCGTCTGACCGTAAAATCGCTTATGGAGCAGCTCGCCGGAAGGGATGGAGATGTGAAAGCGCTTGCAGAAAAGTGGCTCTCCGCACCCGAAGACTATAAAACCACCCGTGAAGTTGCAGATGCGCTTATCCCCATACTCGAAAAGAGCAAGGATAAAGTATCCGAGCAACTTGCAGAATACAAGCATTATATACCGGCACGCAGCCAATGGATATTCGGCGGAGACGGCTGGGCCTACGACATTGGCTACGGTGGACTCGACCATGTGCTTGCGAGCGGCAAGAATGTGAATGTATTAGTACTCGACACTGAGGTTTATTCCAACACCGGCGGACAGTCCAGCAAGAGTACCCCTGTGGGAGCCATTGCCAAGTTCGCCGCTTCCGGCAAGGAGGTGCGCAAGAAGGATTTGGGCATGATGGCTATCAGCTACGGCTATGTTTATGTTGCCCAGGTAGCTATGGGAGCCAGCCCTGTACAATTCATGAATGCCATCAAGGAAGCTGAAGCCTATGACGGCCCATCACTCATAATAGCCTATTCTCCATGTATCAACCATGGCCTCAAGGCAGGCATGGGGCTTAGTCAGCGTGAGGAAAAACTTGCTGTAGACTGCGGCTACTGGCACCTGTACCGCTACAATCCGACTCTTGTGGGGAGCGACAAAAACCCGTTCTCTCTCGACAGCAAGGAGCCCGACTGGACTAAATTCCAGGACTTCCTTATGGGAGAAGTTCGTTTCTCATCGCTCCACAAGCTCTTCCCCGACAGGGCAAAAGAACTTCTAAGCAAGACTGAAGAGTTTGCAAAGCTGCGCCTCGCCAACTACCAACGCCTTGCGAAAGATTAATAATAATCTTCCTCTATATTTGCCTCCGGCTGAAAAGTCGGAGGTTTTTTAATGAATATTATCGGCGGATGAGATTAAGCCAGTCGTAGAAAATGCTGTAACTTGCGAAAAAGTAAAGAAGTGCGGCAAGGGCGAAGTACCAGGACAGGTTTACGAAAAAAACCACAGCCAAAGGGATGCCTATAAGGATGTTGCCGAGCAGCTTCATGGCAAAACGGGCGGTATTGCGGAAAGCCCGGTCTTTTATCTTTTTATGGCAAAGCCATTCCGCAACACCCCACATCGGTGCTGTGAGCACGGCGGAAACCGCAAAAGGCAGAGCCGTAAGCACTGCAAGCGCCAAACGTGTGGAGCGTTTGCGAGGAAGACCGGCATCGCGGTAAGTGTTGCCGTTAAGGGCGGCAAAGCGCTGCTGAAAAGCCTCCCAATTAAGAGAATAGTTTTCGTCATCAGGCAAACAAACTATCCTGCTTGATATTCCGCCAACCAAGCGGGCTCTCAAGCCTGCAAATAATTCCTGTTCGCTTAAATCCGCGTTCTTCCTTATGAATTCCGATACATTTATGGCCTTGCCATAACGCAGGCGCGACCAAGTCCTGAAAAGAAAGTAATCGCCGTAATCCAGACCTGTAGGTACAATGAAAACATCTTTCTTGTCGCCGAGAGCCTCATGAGCCATTTTGGCTATGCGGAAGATTCCCTTATTTATAGGCAGTAAGGAATGCATGGCGCGGTGTCTTCCTTCTGCAAACATGCAAAAAGGAACACCATTGTCAAGCACATCCACCACTTGATCGATAGTTTCGTAATTGCGTAGCACCTTGCGTATGCCATCCCGCCTGCGCACCATGGGAAGAATGCGAAGAAAGCGCAGAATGGAAGCTACCGTAGGGTTTTCGAAAATATCCGCCCTTGCGCCGAAGACGGTGCGGCATTTTCGAGAGCCAAGCACCACAAGCGCATCCATCAGGGTATTGCTATGGTTTGGTGCGATTATCACTGCTCCATCGGAGGGAATGTTCTCTAGGCCCTCCACACGCAAACTCCTGTAGCTGAAACGGGTGCAGGCATCTACGTAATAACGCAGAACGGTATACCAGAAATTCTGTTTCCAGGGACCTTGTTTCCTTGCCATTGTTATTTATGCTTGATTTCTATATGAAGGTCACCGCAGGATGACCATATTTCGGCATCTGTTGCCTCATCGAGAGGAATGCTTACAGGATTAACGGGTTCTTTGCCATAATCGAGAGGAGAAAAGGCCTCTTCTGCAACACGATACCAATGCAAAATCTGCCTTGCATACCCCTCGAAGCGGCGTCCCTCCTCGGTAAGGACAGCCTCGCTGCGAGTGCGCTCAAAAAGCCTGACTCCGAGCAGGCGTTCAAGTTCGGCAATGTTTTGACTTACCGCAGGCTGGGTGATACCCAAAGAAGTGGCAGCGGCAGTGAAATTGCTGAATTCCACCACCGCCGCAAAAATTTTTAGTCTTTTGTCTTCCAGCATTGATAGCTAATCACCTGAGGAGATTGCCTCTACGGGGCATACGCTTTCGCATGCACCGCAATCTACGCAAACGTCAGGGTCGATGGAATAGCTGTCCCCTTCCTGGATAGCTCCGCTGGGGCATTCGCCTTGACAGCTACCGCATGCAATACAAAGATCCGGATCAATTTTATAAGCCATAGTTCTATAACTTTTTTATGAATGTTCAGCAAAGGTAAGGTTTTTGTAATAAATTTGCAATATGAAATTATTTTTGCTAATATTCATATCGCTCCAGACGCTCATAGGGGGCAGAGCGGAATTCGATAAAACCGTACATGACTTCGGCAAGTTCAGCGTAAAAGACGGAGTTCAAAACTGCGTATTCACGATCACTAACAAGGGAGACGAACCGCTGACCATACTTTCCGCCATCCCGTCCTGCGGATGCACAGGGGTTAGCTGGACGCGCGAAAGCCTTAAGACCGGAGAGAAAGGAACGATAAGCGTGAATTACAAGAATGAAGACGGCCCGTATCCTTTCGACAAAACCGTAATAGTTTATCTTTCAGATATAAAAAAACCGATTATTCTGCACCTCAAGGGCGTGGTCACAAAAGAATAATTTAGTATTTTTGCAACTTATGCCCAACGTAACAAACTATACAGACGACAAAATAAGAACTCTTGAAGGCGTAGAACACGTGCGCCTGCGTCCCGGAATGTACATAGGCCGGCTTGGCAATGGCAACAACCCCGGCGATGGAATATATGTTCTGCTAAAAGAGATAATCGACAACTCGGTGGACGAATACTCCATGGGGCACGGCAAGGAAATAATCGTAGACATACAAAACAATGAGGTAAGCGTAAGGGACTTCGGCCGCGGTATTCCATTGGACAGCGTGATAAAGGCCGTGAGCATACTCAACACCGGCGGAAAATTCGACGATAAAGTTTTCAAAAAGAGCGTAGGCCTTAACGGAGTAGGTTCCAAGGCAGTAAATGCCCTGTCCGAAAGCTTTTACGTTTCTTCATTCCGCGATGGCGAAAAGTCTTGGGCTCACTTCGAAAGAGGCGAGCTGAAAGATTCAGGCAAGGAGCAGGCGGCCAAAGAGAAGGATGGCACCCTTGTAAAATTCACTCCCGACACCATGATGTTCGGCAAGTACGAATATCAAAGCGAGTATGTGGAGCAGATGGTTAAAAACTATTCCTATCTTAAAAAAGGCCTTACTCTAACCTACAATGGCAAATCTTACCAAAGCGAAAACGGCCTTTTGGACTTGGTGAACGAAAATCTCCTTAGCGGCGAGCCTCTCTATCCCCCTATCCATCTGATAGGCGAAGACATAGAGGTGGTGCTTACACACAATAACGAACATGGCGAGAACATATCTTCTTTCGTTAACGGCCAAAACACCCGTGACGGCGGCACCCATCTTGCCGCTTACCGCGAAGCCATCGCCAAAACCCTCAAAGACTTCTTCAAGAAAAACTACGAACCTTCCGACTGCAGGCAAGGCGTTGTTGGAGCCATCAGCATCTTGATTCAGGAACCGAACTTCGAAGGCCAAACCAAAACCAAACTCGGGAGCAACTATATGTGGGAAAAGCAGACTCACAACGAAAAGGGCTTGCCGAAACTCGATATAGGACCCACCATCCGAAGCTATGTGAACGATTTCATATCCAAGAATCTCGACAACTATTTGCACATTCACAAGGAGATTGTGCCGATAATAGAAGAAAAGATAAAGGCATCCCAGAAGGAGAGGGAGGAGATTTCCAGCATACAAAAAAAGACGCGCGAGCGCAATCGAAAAACAGCGGTCTACAACCGCAAACTCCGTGACTGCCGCTATCATTATGACGACAAGGCGAATGATAATACAAAAGACTATATCGAGAACAGCAGCATATTCATTACCGAGGGCGACTCTGCAAGCGGAACCATCACAAAGGCCCGCAACGCAAATTACCAGGCAGTGTTCAGCCTTCGCGGAAAGCCCATCAATTCTTACAAGGAAAGCCGCAGGAGGGTGGTCGAAAACGAAGAACTCAATCTGCTGATCAGTGCGCTCGGAGTTGAAGACGACATAGACAATCTGCGCTACAACAATATAATAATAGCCACCGATGCGGATGATGACGGCATGCATATACGCATGCTGGTGCTTACCTTTATAATGAAATATTACCCGGAACTCATCCGCCGCGGCCATGTATTCATACTGCAGACTCCCCTTTTCCGTGTACGCAATAAAAAAGAAAACCGTTATTGCTACTCCATCGAGGAAAAGGACAAGGCCGTAAGCGAATTGCAGAACGGGAAATTCGAAATCACCCGCTTTAAAGGTCTCGGTGAAATATCGGCAGACGAATTCGCCAATTTCATAAACGAAGACATGAAACTAGATACAGTGCAGATTTCTGATGAAGAAAACATTTCCGAAATAATGGAATTCTATATGGGTGACAATACGCCGGAAAGGCAGAGATTCATACGCGCAAACCTACGCAGCGAAGAAGAACTTCAAGATGTCAACCTATAAAAAAACCCATTACAGTAAGCGCTGGAGCCGTTTTTGCGGATGGTGTTTGAGAAAACTCGGCTGGACATCGGTAAGCGGACCTCCCCCTGAGCCAAAATGTGTTATGCTTGGGGTTCCGCATACCAGCATGGCCGATTTTATTGTTGCATACCTGTTTTATTCCTCCTTCGGCGAAGTCGGTCGGGTGATGATAAAGAAAGAACTCTTTTTCTGGCCCTTGGGATCCATACTCAGAGCTTGGGGATGCATCCCTGTGGACCGCTCCAATGCCGGTAATTTAGTAAAGAGTATCATCAGCGAAATGGAGCAAGTCGATTTCTTTAAATTAGCCGTTGCGCCTGAAGGCACCCGTAAACCGATAAAGCGTTGGAAAACAGGCGCATTGGTAATTGCACACGAAGCAGGAATACCTCTCTATGCAGGCTATATCGACTGGGGCACAAAGCGCATTTCGTGCGGAAAAAAATTCCCTCTTACAGGAGACCATAAGTCCGACCTCAAACGCCTTCAACAATATTACGAAGAACTTAATCTAAAAGGGAAACATCCCGAAAATTATATAACCCATTAAAATCTGAACCGAATAATGAGCAAACGTCATCCATACAGAATAAGAAATATTTTTGTCCGCTGCAACCCGGTCAGACTTATTCGCGGCGACCACTATCCCCAAACGCTTAGAAAACTCTTGGAAACCAGCTCCGAGCGATTCGGGAAGCGGCCCTTCAGCAAATTCATAGAAGGCGGCCAATCTTATACCTATACTTCTTTCAAAGATACCTGCGACCTTCAAAGCCAAAGACTTTCGCGCTTCGGAATCAGTGCGGGTGACCGCGTAGCGATTCTTTCGCAGAATATGCCGAATTGGACCCTGGCCTTTTTCACCGCTACCGCATTCGGCCGCGTGGCCATCCCCATTCTGCCCGACTCCTCTACAAACGAGATTACCAATATTCTTCGCCATTCCGAAACGAAGGTGCTCTATGTATCCAAAAGACTGCTGCCGAAGGTATCGGAAGAATGTTTGGAAAAACTCACATTGGTGATTGACATCGAAGACTTCTCTTTCATTAAAAAAGACAAGGAGGCCTTCCAATGCGATGGCTGGACCAAATTCCCCAATGCCGACTCGCTGGCCGCAATCATTTACACCTCCGGCACCACCGGCAATGCAAAAGGCGTAATGCTGAGCCATCGCAATCTCTGTCACAATATAATGGCGGCACATAAAGCGCAGAGATGCACCAGAAAAGACCGTTTTATGTCCATCCTGCCGATGGCTCATACCTATGAAATGGCCCTCGGCTGCCTCTATCCCATATATGTGGGCGCAAGCGTTCACTATATTCAAAAACCCCCCACCCCAAGCATACTCTTAGGGGCCATGAAAGAGGTAAGGCCTACCGTAATATGTGTCGTGCCTCTTATAATAGAAAAGATATACCGCAAAAGCATAGTTCCCACCTTGCGCAAAAGCCGCACCCTCCGTTGGATGAAAAAGAATATTCCATGGCTGCTCTATTATCTGGTTGGAAGGCGTCTGTACCGGAGCTTCGGCGGATGTCTGACCTTTTTCGGCATAGGCGGCAGCAAATTGGACCCGGAAGTGGAAACTTTCCTGAAAAGAGCAGGTTTCCCCTACGCAATAGGATACGGACTCACAGAATGCGCCCCCTTGGTCAGCAACGCATTGGTCGGGCGAACCCGTGTAGGCAGCGTAGGTATACCCGCTTATAAGGTGGAAGTAAAAATAGCCAATCCCGACCCTGAGACCGGCGAGGGAGAGGTAATATGCAGGGGGGATAATGTGATGCTGGGCTATTATAAAGACCCTGAGCGCACCCAAAGCGTGATAGATGATGATGGTTGGTTCCATACCGGAGATATTGCCACATGCGATAAGGATGGTTACTTTTTCCTGCGCGGCAGATACGGCAGCACCATCATAGGCCCTTCGGGCGAGAATATTTATCCCGAAGAGATAGAGACTCTGATTAACGGCATGGAAGGAGTGGAAGAGTCGTTGGTGACCGAAAAGAACGGCAGGCTCGTAGCCAAGGTGAAATTTGATGAGAATGTTCTCAACTGGGACCTGGCAGGCGAAGAGCAGTTCTATGCCGATCTCGCTTCTCTCCGCAAGAATATAATGGATAAGGTGAATTCCCTTGTAGGCAAAAACTCGAATATAGCTGATGTTGAAGCCATGAAAGAGCCCTTCGATAAGACCGCTACGCATAAGATTCGGCGCTTTAAATACAAGGACGAAAAAGAAAAAAGCAAAGAAAATTTGCAGAAAAGCGAAAAATAAAGTACATTTGCAGCCCTTTAGTAAAGCCCTAACGGGCTGTTTATTATCAATTAATTAATTATCAGTATGTTAAAACAGTACGAAACCGTTTTCATTGCAACTCCCGTTTTGTCTGATGCGCAGATGAAGGAAGCGGTTCAAAAGTACACTGAACTCATCCGCTCGAATGGCGGCGAGATAGTGCACGAAGAGGATTGGGGGCTGAAGCAGCTCGCGTATCCAATCCAACACAAAACCTCAGGGTTCTATTACCTCATCGAATTCAAGGCCGAGCCCGATTTCGTAAACACTTTGGAAGTACAATATAAGCGCGACGAGCGCATTATCCGCTTCCTCACTGTAGCTCTTGACAAAGATGCCATTGCCTATGCCGAGCGCCGCCGCGAAATGCGGTCAAAGCCAAAGGCGGCTCCTGTAAGCAAAAAGGTAAAAGAAGATCTTGATGATGATGATGTAGAGCTTCCGGACGAGTATGATGTTGAACCTATAGAGGATAACAAGGAGGATTAAATTATGGCAAACGGTAAAAAAAGCGAAGTTCGCTATCTGAATCCGCCTACCTTGGTGGTCAACAAAAAGAAATACTGCCGCTTTAAAAAGGCCGGTATAAAGTATGTAGACTATAAAGACCCTGAATTCCTCAAGAAGTTCCTCAACGAACAGGGAAAAATTCTCCCCAGAAGGATAACAGGAACCTCTCTTAAGTTCCAGCGTAAGGTTGCCACCGCCATCAAGCGCGCCCGCAGCCTCGCTCTTCTTCCTTATGTAACTGACCTTCTTAAATAATCTGCGGCCATGAAAATCATCCTTAAAAAAGACGTACAGAATCTCGGCGAGGCCGGGGAGGTCGTAGAAGTTAAGAGCGGATATGCACTCAATTACCTTGTGCCTCAGGGCTTTGCATCCGTAGCTACAAAAGGCGCTCTCAAGCAGTATGAGGAGACAATCCGTCAGCGCGCACACAAGGAGGCCAAGATTGTTGCCGATGCAGAGGCCGTTAAGAAGCAGATTGAGTCCCTGCCCGTTAAACTCACCGTTAAGGTATCCGAAAGCGGAAAGCTCTATGGAGCCGTTACGGCCGCTATGGTGGCTGATGCTCTTGCTGCTCTCGGCATCAATGTGGACAAGAAGACTATCAGCGTTCCCGAAATCAAGGAAGCCGGCGAATTCGAAGGCACTGTAAAGGTTTACAAAGCAGTCGTTGCCGATGTGAAGATATTGGTGGATGCGGAAAAGGCGGAAGGCAAAAAAGCTGATGCCAAAGCTGAAACCGCAGCTGAAGAAAAGGCAGAAGCCGCAGCTGAAACCGAAAATGTAGAAGCAGCCGAATAAATTTCCTTTATAAATATTTAAAGAGTATGACCGATTAGTCCAAGACTGACCGGTCATTCTTTTTGCCTAAGGCCTGCTCGGCTCGGAGCGTAAAATATAACAGATAGTACAGAAAAAGGCGAATATATAATGTCAACTGCGGATGTGTGGCACAGCCGCAAAGCGAGCGTAAAATGTAACTCGCTGGTTATCATCGAAATCCTTAAAGAAGAGTATGAAATTTGCTTGGTCTTGTTTAATGATCTGCCTGATTTTCAGCACTTTACATTTTACGCTCGGATTCGCAGATTGCGGATGTAGGTAGCCTGTCAACCCCGGGACGGGTATTGGAAGAGCGGACGGCAGTCCTGCCGAGACAGGCAACTATGTTGTTAGTTTCGTGTTCATAACTTTTCAATTTTAGGGTGGACATTTAATAAGCTATTGGTTAACTTTGTCTGCGAAGGAATTAAACTAAAGCTAGACGGAAGTAAGACAGATTGTCCCCGACAGTCTGAAATTTTTTACCCCCAATTCCTTGCCTAAACTAATTCAAAACATTGTAAGTTCTTGATAATATGGATGTTAGAAAAACCAACAGAACCATTGAGGAGTTCGATCTCGAAAAGTTAAAAAGAGGAATACGCCAGACCTATGAGTCCACAGGACAGGTATGCCCCGAAGAAGTGCTTGTGTCTATAACCGACAACCTCTACATCTATGACAAAATGTCCAGTCAGGAGATTCGCCGTCAAGTGGTGGAATCTCTCATGAGCATAAACAAAACAGCCGCACTCGAATATATCCAAAAATTCGATGCCGGCAAGGACATCCGCAAAAAAAGAGACTTTATACAGGATTATATCAAAGCCTCAAATGCCGCCACCGGCAGCAAGTTTGATGCAAACGCCAATGTTACGCGCAAAAACATCGTAACTCTCGGCCAGGAATTATATAAGGAGAACAATATAAAGCAGAACCGCTACATTATGCAGGACAAAATCCGGTCTATGTATGGAAAGGATCTTGCATCCCAATATATAAAAGACTTGGAAAGCCATGTCCTTTACAAGCACGATGAAAGCGGTACGCCTGGCTATCCATATTGTGTAGCCATCACCATGTATCCCTTCCTCGTGAGCGGTCTTACTGAACTTGGCGGCGTATCCATCGCCCCCACCGACCTCAAGAGCTTCTGCGGAGAATTCATCAATTTGGTGTACAGCATATCCAGCCAATTCATGGGTGCCGTGGCCACTCCGGAGTTCCTGATGTATATGGACTACTTCATACGCAGAGACTATGGCGATGACTATCTATCCCGTCTTGATGAGGTGGTGGAAAACAACCGCAAGGCACGCACTCTCACAAAAGTAATCGACAACTGCTTCCAGCAGGTGGTGCACTCCATGAATATGCCTGCAGGAAACCGCGGCTACCAAACAGTCTTCTGGAATATAAGCTACTTCGACAAACCCTATTTTGAAGGAGTTTTTTCCGACTTCCGCTTCCCCGACGGCACTGCTCCCCAATGGGAAACCCTTTCCTGGCTGCAAAAACACTTCATGCGCTGGTTCAATGAAGAGCGCAACCGCTACGTCCTTACTTTCCCTGTGGAAACAATGGCGCTTCTCACCGATGGAGGCAACGACTATGCGGATAAAGAATACGCCGACTTTACGGCTGAAATGTGGAGTAAAGGCCATAGTTTCTTCTGCTACATAAGCAACAGCCCCGACAGCCTTTCCAGCTGCTGCCGTCTGCGCAATTCCCTTAATGACCTCGAGGAGATTGACGAGGACCATAATCATACCACGCACCAATACTCCATGGGCACCGCTTCGGTATCCACCGGCAGCAAAAGCGTAATGACAATAAACCTGAACAGGCTTATTCAGGATGCCGCACGCAAGTATTTCCGCGAAAAAATGGGTATTGATATTAAAATGGGCGTACCCATCAGTCCCGAAGTATATCACAAGGAGGAACTCTACAATTACATCCGCGAGGCGGTAACCATACAAACCGAGCGGGTGCACAAATACCAGACAGCCTTCAATGAAATCATTAAGGATTTTCTAAAAGCGGACATGCTGGATGTTTACAATGCCGGCTTCATAGATATGAGGCGTCAATACCTGACTGTAGGCATAAACGGAATGACGGAAGCTGCAGAATTTTTAGGCCTCAAGGTTTCACCAAACCCCGACTACAACGAGTTTGTGAATATGCTGCTCGAAACCATTAATATCTGCAACCGCAAAGACAAGACCAAGGAAACCATGTTCAATACCGAGTTCGTGCCTGCGGAAAACCTTGCCGGCAAGAACTATAAATGGGATCAAAAGGATGGTTACTATGTGTCGCCCCATCATGTTTTGTACAGCAGCTACTTTTATAATCCCGAGGACACCTCGCTCAGCATGATAGACAAGTTCAAACTGCATGGCGAAGACTATGTTAAGTATTTGGATGGGGGCAGCGCCCTGCACATGAACATTCAGGAACATCTCACCAAAGAGCAATACAGGCAGCTGCTCAATGTGGCAGCCCATTACGGGACCAACTATTTCACTTTCAACTGCCGCAATACGATTTGCAATCAATGCGGGTACATCAGCAAGGACACTCTCAATATCTGCCCGAAATGCGACAGCAGGAATATAGACCATCTTACACGTGTAATCGGCTATCTGAAGCGTATATCTTCATTCGCGGAAATCCGCCAGGACGAAGCCATTCATCGTTTCTATGATAAAAAACCGCAAAACGCCAAACTGCAGGCATAAACCGTGATAAAATATCTTCCAGAGACTGCTACGGTGGTTCTCGAAGAAATCCCCGATAAAGTTACCCTGGCTGTGGAAATCACCAACTGCCAGGGTCATTGCGAGGATTGCCACTCCCCCCATTTACGGGATGACTTGGGCGAAGAACTTACCCCTGCCAAGATAGATGCCTTGTTTGGCGACAACTTCGGGGTGAATTGCTTCCTTTTCTTGGGAGAGGGAAAAGATGTGGATGCTTTGCTGAAGCTTGTAAAACATATCAACAAGAAATATCCATCAATCGAGGTCGCACTGTATTCGGGTCTCCACCACACTGACGAGCGCGTATGGGACTATTTCGATTATGTAAAAACAGGTCCCTACAAAGCCGAGTTAGGCCCTCTTAACAAGCCGACCACCAATCAGCGAATGTACCTCCTCGAGCGCGGAAAAGGAAAAGGCTCGGCAATAGATATTACCGAGCGCTTTTGGCATGGAGGGATAGAAGGACGGCAGGACGGGAGAGGAGGGTAGCAGGACAGCGCGGAATCGTAAACTCCGTCGCCTATACTAACACTACTCCGCTACAAGATAGAGCACGTGTGAAGCGAAATCGCGGTGTGTGCCGCCTCCATAGTTCCTATCCGGAATATTCAATCCGGTCTCCATCAAGAACTTGCCGCTGAACACCTTGCCATCGAAAGGCAGGGAGCGGCCAACCAAGTTGAGCTCGCGAATCCTATAATTCTTTTCGGGGTCCAAACCGGCGAGAAGCGCCACGGGAGCATAATCACCACGGAAATATTCGGTCTTGTACCAAAAATATACGGCACGCTCCTTATCGGGGGCGGCATATAATTTAGTGGACACGCCCTTATCATCATAGGGGGAAACTATGCGGTAGAGATCTCCGAGCTGGACCACATCGCGCACCATCTTATAGTCTGCTATTGCCTTGCGGCACATATCCTTTTCCTTCACGCTCATTGCAGAGGGCTGGAGTTCCAAGCCCAGACGGCCGCTCATTGCAACATCTATACGGAATTTAAGCGGTATCACCCGCCCCGTAGTATGATTGGGCGAAGAGCCGATATGCGCACCCATTGCCTCAGCAGGAAAGAAATAAGAGGTATTCCATTGTATGAATACGCGCTGAAGTGCATCGGTATTGTCCGAAGTCCAGAACTCATCAAACCATGGGAGAATTCCGTAATTCACGCGGCCTCCCCCGCTTGCGCAGGCCTGGATTGCTACATCCGGATATTTTGCGCGGATACGGTCGAGTACTTTTGCCAAGCCTCTGTGATATTCTATATATAGATGCTCCTGGTTTTTCAGGTATTTCGAACCCTGAGAAGGCACATGCATATTTGCATCCCACTTTATATAAGCGATTTGCGGCCATGCGCTCATAATGTCGTCAAAGACTCCGAATACGAAATCCTGCACTTGAGGATTGCTGAGGTCCAGCACCAGCTGGGTGCCCCCACGCCCGTAAACAAGCTCCCGGTCAGGTGCATTTATTATCCAATCGGGATGAGCTTCGAAAAGTTCGCTGCGGCTGTTCGTCATTTCGGGCTCTATCCATATTCCGAACTTAATACCGTTCTTTGCCGCCCCCTCTACAAGCCCTTCTACTCCTCCGGGAAGTTTATTGCGGTCTACAACCCAATCGCCAAGAGAGGTATGGTCGTTAAGGCGGGGATATTTATCTCCGAACCAGCCGTCATCCATCACAAACAATTCTCCTCCCATATCCGCTATATCCTTCATCATCTGATGCATTTCAGGCTCATCAATATTAAAATAAACTCCCTCCCAGCTGTTAAGCAGAATATCATTCACTTTTCCGCCATGGGCGAGCTTATATTTTCTGCCCCATTTATGAAAGTTGCGGCTTACCCCACTGAGGCCTTCAGTGGAAAAACTCAGCGCAAGTTCAGGAGTGACAAAACACTCGCCCCCTGCAAGGGTATAATTGGAGTTAGAGGGATCTATACCTGCGTAAAAGCGATGACAGCTATCATTTCCGGTCTCGAAACGCAGCTCATAATTACCTGAATAGCAAAGAGCTGCACCGATTACGCGACCGCTGAGCTCGCGAGGTTTGCCATCTAACGAAATCATTACTTCGGCATGCGATGTTTGAGAGTTGCGTATGCCGTCCTTATTATAAATGGAGCGTACTCCTGGCCCCAAAGGCTGGCAAGTCAGAGTGGCTTCGGATGCCCATGAGCCGCCGAAACTGTTCACCCACACGTCTCCCCGACGAATCGGTAGACTTCCGGAATCGAAGCGGGTAAGGACTATGCTCTTTCTCTTATTGCCATTGATTATCTCTGTCCAAGTGCTTATAACATCCTCATTATCATAGCTTTTATAAATCAGCCGCACTTCCAGCGGATAAACGGGGTCTTTGCATAAAACGCTGAGAATTTTACCGCCTTCCCAGGTTTTGGTATCTACAGAAACAACATTAAGCTCAGCAGAGAGATTTCCATCGGGCATCCGTACGCTCAACGCTTCCAAATTATCAGAATTTTTGTTGTGTGTCGGATAGGCATCTTTTGATGCGAAACCGGACGAAATAAGCGAAGAAATATCTGCATCCGAAAGTTTGGCTCCGTAATAAAGGATTTTCGGGGACTTACCCTGAGAGGCATCTATTACCAAAGAAGTGTTGTCAGTAGACAAAACGCTCTGCGCTGCTGCCGAAACACCAAGCAGCAGGGTCGCAATAAAAATCATGCGTTTCATATTACTTTTCGGGTATGGCTTTCAGCAATTCTTTCAGGAACTCCCAGGCTTTGCCGACGGTGGAAATCTTCACGCGCTCATCGGGAGAATGCGGGTGTATGATGGTGGGTCCTATGGAAGCCATTTCCCAATTGGGATACTTGGCTCCGAGAAGGGCGCATTCGAGACCGCCGTGAGTTGCTCCAACTGTCATTTTTGTACCGGAAACCTTCTCCCAAACATCGCAGATTACCTTATAAACCGGAGTGTCGGGCTTCGGTGTCCAACCGCTGTAACCGCCTTCCGTGGTGAATTCTGCGCCTGCAAGCGCAAACACACAACGCATATCCTCGGCAAGCTGAAGCTTTGCGCTGTTCACTGCGCTGCGCATGAGAGAATAAATGCGCAGATGGCCGCCTTCGCAACGAATCATAGCTAAGTTTGTGCTGGTTTCGGTCAGTCCCTTGAAAGCGCTGCTCATGCGGATAACACCGGCGGGGCAGGCTAAAATGGACATAACGGCCTTAAGCATAAGCTCGTCTTCTATATATTGCTCGGGAGCTTTCTCCATTTTGCTGAAATAGAATTTGGCGCCCGGGTCGGTGTCTTTGAATTCCTCGTATACGTCAGCGAAAATCTTTTTCACTTCCTTGCCGGCGGCATCAAGTTGTCCCGAGGGGATAAGCACATCAGCCCTGCCCTCAAAAGGAATGGCATTGCGAAGCGAACCGGCATTGATATCCGCCACTTTCGCCCCGTATTTTTCGAGCAGAGGCAGGAGGGTGCGCGCTATAATCTTGCAGGCATTCGCCCTATAGAGCGATATGTCCATACCTGAATGACCGCCCTGCAAGCCCTTTACCTCTATGCGATAAGCTTCATAACCTGCGGGCGCTTTCAACGTTTTGTATTTGAAGTCGGCAATTCCGTCGAGGCCGCCTGCGCATCCTATGCAGAGCTCGCCTTCGTCTTCGGAGTCGAGATTAAGCAATATGTCGCCTTTGAAAATGCCGGGTTCAAGATGATTGGCTCCCGTCATTCCTGTTTCTTCGTCTGTGGTAAATAATACTTCTACAGGACCGTGAGGCAGGTCTTTATCTTCTAAAACAGACATGGCCAAGGCTACGCCTACGCCGTTGTCAGCTCCGAGAGTGGTGCCCTTTGCACCCAACCAATCGCCATCTACATAAGTTTCGATGGGGTCGTTAATGAAATCGTGTTTTGTTTCAGCTGTTTTTTGGGGAACCATATCCATATGGGCCTGAAGAATTACGCCTCGCTTGTTTTCGTAGCCCTTTGTGGCAGGAGCGCGCATTATTACATTGCCTATTTCGTCGGCAAAGGCTTCGATATCACGTTCTTTTGCCCATTCAAGAAGAAAAGCGCGAACTTTTTCTTCGTGTTTGGATGGACGGGGTTGTCTGGTAAGAAGGTAAAAGTTGTTCCAAACAATTTTTGGGGTAAGATCTTTAATTGTACTCATGTGTAATTATTTATTTGTTTTAAATTGTTTATTTCCATCTGCGGTGACTCCAAAGATAGTTCCATGGCTGGTCTTGTATGTCTTTTTCCAATAAATCATAATATTTCCTCATAAGACCTTCGGGGGTTTCGCCCGAAGCATCCTTGCAAATCGGCACCAACTCCACCGAATAGCGGCCTCTCTCAACGCTCTTCCAACGAAGATAGCTTACACTCATGCCGAACTTGCAGGCAAGAGCTGTGCCGCCTGTCATAACCTTGGTGTTTTGATTCATAAAGGGACCTATATCATGTTTGGTGGCATTACCGTAGGGGTATTGGTCTGTGGGGAATATATAAATAAATTTTTTATCCCGATTGGTAATGGCAAAACGAAAAACCTCTTTGGACTCAAGATAACCATGAAAATCCGTGTCCAATAAAGGAGCGCAACGGTTATCGGCCATGAAGCGGTTCCAGGTTTTGCTGCTGAGCTGCTTGTACACAACGCCTATCTCAGAAACATCGGAAGTCAGCGGGTTCCCGCTATCATGATTATAATTGAACCAGCCGCCAAGAAGTTCCCAATTTCCGCAATGACTTGAGAGAACTAAAATATTGGTGCTGTTTTCGTACACCTCATTGAACACTTCAGGATTAACAATATCCACTATCCGTGAATCATAGAGGCGCTTGCGGCCCCTTTCGCCGCGGCAAGCTCCAAACCAAATGGTTTCGACAAAAATATCGGCGAGATGAAGATAAAAACGCTTGCTTATTTGTGCGAGCTCCTTGTATTTTTTGTCTGGAAAACTGCGGGCGAGATTGATCATAACCTCATTCCTGCGATAAGCTGCCACATCCCTTAGAATCCAAGCAAGAAATTTAGAGCACCATAGATGGAATTTGAGCGGAAGAATGGCTAAAGGAGTCAAAAGCAGCCTTAAAACAGCAGCTCCGATAGCGGGCTCTATATTTTTCCCATCCTGAATCATCGTATTTGCAAATATAACGAATTTTAGAGAAAAGATTTATATCTTTGTGGATACAGATTAATCCAATTATTAATTAATATGTTCAAAAACCATCCTAAAGGTCTCTATGCCTTAGCCCTCGCCAACACCGGCGAACGCTTCGGTTACTACACAATGCTGGCCATCTTTATGCTTTTCCTTCAAGCCAAATTCGGTTTCGGAGGCGCAACCGCCAGCACCATTTATTCCATTTTCCTTGCCGTAGTATACTTCATGCCTGTTTTAGGCGGTATCCTTGCAGATAAAATAGGCTTCGGAAAATGTGTCGTTATCGGCATCGTGGTCATGTTTATAGGCTACGCCTGCCTTTCAATTCCAACTGCCGCCGGCGGTTTGGGAATGGCTCTTATGATAGGCGCCCTGCTGCTGATAAGCGTGGGCACCGGTCTTTTCAAAGGCAATCTTCAAGTAATGGTGGGGAATCTCTATGATGACCCCAAATACTCTTCCCGAAGGGATGCCGCCTTCAGCCTCTTCTACATGGCCATCAACCTCGGCTCTATGTTTGCTCCTGCGGCCGCTACCGCTATCACCAATAAATTCCTCAGCAAAGCAGGCCTCATCTACAAGGCAGACATCCCCGCACTTGCACATCAGTTCCTCAGAGGTACCATTACTCCCGAAAACACCGACAAACTCGCAAACCTGGCTGCACAAATGCCATCATACAGCGCTGCGGACTTGGGCACTTTCAGTCAATATTATATCGAAAATCTGTCATCTTCATATAATATGGGATTTGCTGTAGCATGCATCTCTCTCATTTTTTCCGTCTCAATCTACTTCGGCTGCCGCAAGTGGTTCAAGCATGCCGATGTCAATGCCAAGCAGGCAAAAGCCGCAGGAGACGAAAAGCTGGTGGAACTTACTCCCAAGCAGGAAAAAGACCGCATTACCGCTCTTATACTCGTGTTCGCAGTGGTTATATTCTTCTGGATGGCATTCCACCAGAACGGACAGTCACTTACCTGGTTCGCACGCGACTACACTCAACCCTACGCTACAGGCTGGAGCCGCATAGGCTTCAATATCTGGGCTCTCGCGCTCATTGCAATAAGCGTTTATACTCTGTTCGGAATTTTCCAAAGCGAAAAGACAGGCGCCAAAATCATCAACGGCTTAGTTACCGGCGGTCTTTGGTTCGGGGCATGGGCTATCTACAAGGGTTTGCCGTCTCCGCTCGACATCCAGCCTCAACTGTTCCAGCAGTTCAACCCCTTCTTTGTGGTAGCGCTCACGCCCTTCTCCATGGCTATTTTCAGCAGCCTTGCTGCAAAGAAAAGCGAAAAGTATCCTAACGGCAGGGAGCCGTCAGCGCCTCGCAAAATCGCATTCGGTATGCTCGTGGCCGCCGCCGGCTATCTAATTATGATATTCGCCTCCAAGGGCCAGCCTTCACCGGCATCAATCCAGGGAACGGTAGCTCCCGATCCTGTAGTACCCCAGTGGCTGATGGCCACCTATCTCACCCTTACCTTTGCCGAGCTTCTGCTCAGTCCTATGGGTATTTCTTTCGTTTCCAAGGTTGCGCCTCCCAAGATGAAGGGCCTCATGATGGGTCTTTGGTTCGCCGCCTCAGCTATAGGCAACTACCTCAGCTCAATCCCCGGCCTGCTTTGGGAACGCGTTCCGCTTTGGGCCAACTGGACACTTCTCATGGTCCTCTGCCTCATTGCAGCGGGTATCATGTTTGCCATGCTTAAAAAGATAGAAGCTGCTACGGCAGAATAAATAATGGATTCGCTTCTTGCAGAAAAACTACGCAGCTGGGCAGAGCGCTATAATCATCCCCGATATTTTATCGAGGATCCCATAGCCTTTCCTCGCCGAATGGCGCTTCAGATGACCGCCACACAGCCCTCCCTCGGATTGGAGGGAGAGCAGTGGCGGCCATCGCTGCAAGATGTAGAAATAGCGGCGGTTTTCGCCTCTCACTTTGCCTGGGGGCGAAGAGCCATGATAGTGCGCAACTGCAGCCGCCTGTTCGAGGAGATGATGTGGCGGCCATACAATTATGTAATGTCAGGCTCCTACAGAAACGACAACAGCTCTATACACCGCACAATAAAATGGAAGGATGTAGCCGGCATCTGTAGGCGTCTGCGGGATTTTTACAGTTCCTGCGAATCTTTGGAGGAACTTGATGCAAACGTAGTGCGCACGGAAATCTTTGGTCAAAAGCCCAATCCGAAGGCAGCAAACAAGAAAATTTGGTTGATGCGCCGCTGGATGGTGCGTCGCGACGGAAAGGTGGACTTGGGCTTATGGAGAAAGAGCAGTCCCGCTGATCTTATAATCCCGCTGGATGTACATGTTCACACTCAAGCCGAATCTCTCGGCCTGTGCAAGCGCCGCTCCAAAGACTTGGCAAGCGCCCAAGAAATAACCGATGCTTTTAGAGAAATCTTTCCAAATGACCCTGTAAAAGGAGACTTCGCGCTGTTTGGTTACGGTATAACTTCGGGAAGATAAAACATGCCGAAACTATATATTCTTTCAGGCTGCAACGGCTCAGGTAAAACCACAGCATCTTACACTCTTCTGCCCGAAATGCTGGAATGTACGGAGTTTGTCAATTCCGATGAGTTTGCAAAGAGTTTTTCTCCTTTCAATCCATCGGAGGCAACGATAGTGGCTAGCCGCTTCATGCTGATGCGTATAGAATATCTGCTTTCGCGAAAAGAAGACTTCAGTATAGAAACAACCCTTGCAACACGCTCTCTCGTAGGTATTATAAATACGGCAAAAGCTGCGGGCTACAGCATTACCCTGCTTTATTTCTGGCTCAGTTCTCCTGAGCTTGCCATCCAAAGGGTACGCAACAGGGTTAAGGCGGGCGGTCACAATATTCCCGAAAACGTAATTCGCAGGCGCTATATAATGGGGCTTCAATATTTTTTCGAAACATATATACCCTTGAGCGACCGTTGGGTTTTAGCAGACAATTCCACAACCCCTTTCAAAGTAGTGGCAGAAGGCAGCAACAACGGCA
The DNA here is from genome assembly GCA_012800665.1 of Rikenellaceae bacterium. Classification (GTDB taxonomy): domain Bacteria; phylum Bacteroidota; class Bacteroidia; order Bacteroidales; family UBA932; genus Cryptobacteroides. The sequence continues at coordinate 2,972 of JAAZIW010000005.1, read as the reverse complement.
CCTTCATAAAGGATGAAGAGAAATACAAGACGATAAGGAGTATCGTTTATCCCGATGAACAAGAATAAATATCTGAAGATATTCGGTGTTACTGAGGCTCAGATGAAGCAGCTCGTGGGCGAAGGGCTGAAAGGCGGAGGATCATGGTGCGACCTCTATTTCGAAAATACGCTCACTTGCGATTTGCTGCTGCGTGACGGAAGCGTAAGCAGCGGCGCCGCCAATGAGAGTTACGGCTGCGGTATAAGGGTGCTTCAAAACGGAAAAACCGCTTATGCCTATTCCGAAAGCACAGCTTGGAGAGAACTTCTGCGGGCGGCAAGAGCGGTCTGCGGAATTGCATCCTCAGGCAGCAATATCCCTCCGATAGCGGCACACAAGGCAGATACAAAGAGTGGCGGACAATATTATCCCATTAAAACAGACTGGCGGGAAAAAAGCGCTGCTGAATTCGTATCGGCGCTGCAAAAATTAGACAATGCCATAAGAAGCAAAGATTCAAGGGTGCAAAAGGTAATCGCCATACTAAGTTACAGTATGAGCGATATAATGATGTATAATTCGCTCGGCGAGCTGACTTGCGACACTAAGCCTATGGGCTCCTTAGCCGCTTCTGTAATTTTCATGCAAAACGGCAAAAGCGAAACAAAGTCGGTGTCGAGAAGCTTCAGAATGGGAGCGGAAATGATTGGCGATGCTCTTATAGAGGAGCTTGCAGATATGGCTGTGGAGGGCCTGGATGCAAGCTTCGAGGCTAGAAGGCCGAAAGGCGGGGAGATGCCGGTGGTAATGGCCGCAGGCGCTTCGGGGATATTGCTTCACGAGGCAATGGGCCACGCTTTCGAGGCCGATTTCAACCGCAAGGGCCAAAGTATTTTTGCAGACAAAATGGGTAAGAGGGTGGCGAAGAGAGGCATCAATATTATAGATGATGCCACCATTCCGGGCAATCGCGGAGCCCTCAATTATGATGATGAAGGCGTAACGGGGCAAAAAACCTATATGGTGGAAGACGGAGTCCTGAAAAGCTATCTTCACGACCGCATCTCGGCAGAGCACTTCGGAGTGGCTCCTACAGGTAACGGCAGGCGCGAATCTTTCCGTTATAATCCCATTCCGCGAATGCGCTGTACTTATATGGAAAGCGGCAGCGACGGCACCTTGCAAGACTTAATAGGAAGCGTACGCAAGGGCATTTTTGTAGATCAATTCGCCAATGGACAGGTGAAGATAGGCGAAGGAGATTTCAGCTTTTATGTAAAAAGCGGTTACACCATTGTAAACGGCCGTCTCGATATGCCTGTGAAAGACATTAATATAATAGGAAACGGCCCCAAAGCGCTTGCAGATATCACTGCAGTAGCAGGCGACCTTAAAATAGACGATTCCACCTGGACCTGCGGAAAAGAACAAAGCGTTTCCGTAAGTTGCGGAATTCCCAGCGTACTGGTAAAAAAATTAACTGTGGGAGGGATATAGAATGTTTAAGGAAGAAAAAACCCTATGCCATACGGCTTTGCAGACGGCTCTGAAAGTCGGAGCGCAAAAGGCCCGAATAAACTTTGTAAAAAGCAGCATGGACCTTGTGAACACGCTGGACGGAGAAGTGGATAAGCTTACGAGATGCCTGGACTCATCAATGAATATTATATTGTTTGTGGATGGGAAATTCGGCGGTTTTTCCACTAACAAGCTCTCGGAAAACGCATTGGAAAGCTTTATATTAAGGGCAGTGGATACCGTCCGCATGCTGGCCCCCGACGATGCAAGAGACCTCCCCGCCCGCGAAAGGCAGATTCAAGGCAGTCTTAACGGCCGGGAACTTGGCCTGTACGACAATTATTACGAAAAGATATGTGCCGATGAGAGGAGGGACTTAGCCCTGAATGCCGCTGTATGGCCTTCTAAGGGAAAGGCTTGGAAGCTGATTTCGGAAGAAGGCGAATATTCCGACTCCTTGGATTTTTCTTATGTGATAGACAGCGGAGGCTTGGAGGCTCTGCACTGTGAAACGCGCTTCTCCTATGGAGTCGAGATAACTATTGAAGATTTCAAAGGGCGCAAATACAGCGGTTATTGGTGGGATTCAAGCCCCTTTTTAAGTGAGCTCAAGTCCGCGGGCATAGGAGGAAAAGCCCTCGAAATGGCGATCGGGCAGATAGGTGCAAAGAGCATAAAAAGCGGAAAATACAATATGGTTGTGGATAGAGAAGTATCTTCAAAACTGTTTTCTCCCATATTGGCGGCTCTGAACGGTTACAGCATACAGCAAGGCAATTCTTTCCTTATGGATGCCGTTGGCAAAAAAGTATTTTCCGAAGGGCTTACCGTAATGGACTGTCCCCATATAAAGGGGCAGAACGGCAGCCGTCTTTTCGACTCTGAGGGAGTTGCCACCCGCGAGCATGCCATAATAGAAAAAGGCGTTGTAAAAGAATTTTTCCTGAACAGCTACACTGCAAACAAACTCGGTCTCTCCCCCACCCAAGAAGATGCAATCCGGCCAAAATTGATGCCTTATGCGCCTGACAGCAAAAAGACCTTGAATACCCTTGGCAGAGATGACCTTATGCACCTCTGCGGCAAAGGAATATTGGTTAATTACTTCAACGGAGGCAATTCCAACACTGCAACAGGAGACTTCTCCTACGGCATAGAGGGCTTCTATTTCGAAGACGGAAAACCGGTAAAACCGGTAAGCGGTATGTTGGTAACGGGAAATTTCTTAACTTTATGGCTTGATTTGCTTGCCGTAGCAGCTGATGCCAGGCCATGCAGAGAAAAACTAATCCCAAGCCTTGCTTTCAAGGATGTGGATTTCAGCGGATAAATCATTTAAAACGAAATAATATGAAAATAACAAAACACACTGTAACCTCACTTGCCTATGAGTTGAAAGTAGAGGGTAAACTTGCCGACAAGGCCGATGAGCAGCAGCCTTTGGAATACATACATGGCACGAACATGCTTAT
>JAAZIW010000042.1 GCA_012800665.1 Rikenellaceae bacterium | reverse complement strand
GTCGGGGATTGGAAGATGAAACCATAGCGAAATTCGGCCTCGGCTGGGCTCCTTCGGGGAAAGATGAGTTTTTGAAGGCTGCGCATGCGGCAGGCTATAAAGACGAATATCTTATAGATGCCGGACTCATTACAGAACGCGAGGACGGCACCCTGGCGGATAAATTCCGCGAGAGGGTGATGTTCCCCATACACTCGCTTAGCGGACGCGTAATAGCATACAGCGGAAGAGCTCTCCGCAGCGACAATCCTGCCAAATATATGAACTCGCCGGACACCCCAATTTATACCAAAAGCAATATACTTTTCGGCATTTGGCACGCCAAAGGCGAAATGGCGAAAAAAGGCAAGTGCATTGTGGTGGAGGGGAATCTTGACCTGGTAATGTTGCATCAGCTTGGCTTGCAAAATGTTGTGGCTCCCTGCGGAACAGCTTTAACAGTGCATCAAGTACGCCAAATACGCAAATTCACCGACAACATCAGTCTGATGTTTGACGGGGACAATGCCGGTATTGAGGCGGCATTGCGTGCAATAGACATGACTTTGTACGAGGGCATGAATGTAAGCGTAGTCAGGCTCCCTGAAGGAGAAGACCCCGATTCCTTTGCCCGCAAGCACAGTTTGGAAGAATTCGAAACTTTTATTTCGCAGAATGAGCAGGATTTCCTTAGTTTCAAATCGGATATTCTTTTGAAGGATGCCGGCAGCGACCCTCTTAAAAGAGCAACTCTCATCAACGACATTGCCGATACCATAGCCCGCATTCCGGATGCTGTAAAGCGTTCCATCTCAATAAATTCCGCCGCCGAAAAATTCAAGGTGGAGACGGATGCGATTTCCGGAAGAGTGGAAAAAACCAGACGAAAACTGCTGGAGGAGGCGCGAAGGGAGAGGGAGCGCGAAAAAAGACGTTACCGGTCGGGAGATGATGCCCCCTATATTCCTGAGCCGGATTATGGAGAACTGCCCCCCGAAACAATCGAAGGATACAAGCCCGAAAACAAGATACTTGCTCCTGTGGAAGAAGAAATCCTGAATTTCCTGCTCTCCCACGGCACCGACCTGCTCGAATTTCCCGCTCACAGCGAAGAGGCCAAGGAATTCAATTCCAAAGGGATAAGCGTTACCGAATTCATAAGCGACTTTCTTGACCTGCACGGTTTTGAATTGGAAAATTCCGGCTACAAAGAAGTGTATGATGCCTATCTGCAAGGCTATGATGCAGGATACGAACAGGATGAGATAGTGCGCAGAATGCTCGACTCTCCTAACCGTACCATAGCCGCGCTTACGGCACAATTCAGTATACAAAAACATAAGCTGACCGTACAGGACCTCGAAAAAAGTCTTACCGCCAAGGTGTCATGGCTGGCGAACTATGTGCCCAAAACCATGTACACCTACATAATCAAACGCGACGAAAAAAAGCTTAAAGACCTCCGTAAAAGTCTTGTCGGCCTTTCCGGAGAAGAAACCCTACTTGTGCTCACTAAAATAAAGACGATTCAAGAAGAGCAAAATAAATTAAAGAAAAAGATTCTCGAAAAAAATGAATAATCAAGCAAACTTTGCACGCACACTCGTAACCTGCGCCCTGCCCTATGCAAACGGGCCGATTCATATAGGACATTTGGCCGGAGTATATGTTCCGGCGGATATTTATGTAAGATACCTTCGCATGCGCGGAAAGGATGTGCTTTTCATATGCGGAAGCGATGAGCACGGCGTGCCCATCACCATCAAGGCGCGCGCCGAAGGCTGCTCGCCGCAGGATATAGTGGACCATTATCATAAAATCATAAAAGATTCCTTCGCGGGGATGGGAATCAATTTCGATATTTATTCCCGCACCACCTCAAAACTGCACGCCGAAACCGCATCCGACTTCTTTAAAAAGCTCTATGATGAGGGAAAATTCATAAGCATGGAAAGCGAGCAGTATTACGATACTGAAGCCGGATGTTTCCTTGCCGACCGCTATATAGTGGGCAGCTGCCCCAAATGCGGTCATGAAGGCGCGTATGGCGACCAATGCGAGAATTGCGGCAGCACCCTCAGTCCGGAAGAACTTATAAATCCGGTTTCCAAGCTCAGCGGAACGACACCCATTAAGAAAAAGACCACACATTGGTATCTGCCTCTTGACAAATATCAGGAATGGCTCTCAAATTGGATATTGGAAGGCCACCAGGAATGGCGCAGCAATGTATACGGACAATGCAAGAGCTGGTTGGACAGCGGACTTCAGCCGAGAGCAGTCAGCCGCGACCTCGACTGGGGCGTGCCTCTTCCTATTCCGGGAACTGAAGGAAAGGTGCTCTATGTATGGTTTGACGCCCCTATAGGCTATATTTCCAATACCAAAGAACTTCTCCCCTATTCTTGGGAAAAATGGTGGAAGCAGGAAGACACCCGTTTGGTGCATTTCATAGGCAAAGACAATATCGTCTTCCATTGCATAGTGTTCCCGAGCATGCTCAAGGCTCACGGAGAATACATTCTGCCGGATAATGTGCCTGCAAATGAATTCCTTAATTTAGAGGGAGATAAAATCAGCACCTCACGCAATTGGGCGGTTTGGGCTCACGAATATCTGCTCGATTTCCCCGGCAAGGCGGATGTAATGCGCTATGTGCTCACTGCCAATGCCCCCGAAACCAAGGACAATGACTTTTCGTGGAAGGAATTCCAGATGCGCAATAATTCGGAGCTCGCTGCCATCTTCGGCAATTTCGTAAACCGAGCAATAGTGCTGACTCACAAATACTTTGATGGCAAGATTCCTGCCTGCGGCGAACTTCTTGAGATGGATAAAGCGGCTTTTGCCGAAATTAAGGCTCTTCGGGATTCGTTAGAAGACAATCTCGATAATTTCCGCTTCCGCGATGCCCTCAAGGATGCTATGGGCATAGCCAGGGTGGGGAATAAATATATAAGCGATGCGGAGCCTTGGAAAACCTCCAAAAGCGATATGGAACGCACCGGCACAATACTCAATGTCTGCCTGCAGATTTGCGCCGACCTTGCAATAGCGTTCGAGCCTTTCACTCCCGATGCCGCTGAACGCCTGCGCAAGATGCTGCGCACAGGTATTTTTACAGGAAAGGATTACCGTAAAGGTGAGGAGGAATGTGAAAACACCATCAAAGGCTGTGAGGAGCTTGTGCTTGAATGGGATATGCTCGGCGGGGAAAGCATTTTGCCGGAAGGATGGCAGATAGCGCCCGCTGAACTGCTTTTCGAAAAGATAGAAGACAGCGCAATCGACGCTCAGTTGAATAGGCTTGCGAAAATCAGGGCCGAAAACGAAGCGGCTGAAAAGGGTGCTTAGGCAAAACCGGCTGAAAACTATGACGCCACCTCGCAAAGGAATTTGATGCGTACGAGCCGTATTTCCAGCTCCTCACAATTGCCGGAAAGGGCTTCAATGGCATCGGAAAGACTGTCTGAAGCAGCCTCGTTGCGGAAATAATCGTAAATTTCCTC
>JAAZIW010000041.1 GCA_012800665.1 Rikenellaceae bacterium | reverse complement strand
TAGCTTTGAGTCGCTCCTGCCGCGTTGCTCCAAAGTGGTAATACCGGGATTCATGGCGCGGAATGCCGGAATCAGGTCCCAGGGCATAAGTTTCCCGAGCAGAATACGGCATTTTTCTTTTTCGCGAAGTCCGATGCTGCGCTTGTCCTTATCCACCTCTTGCCAAAGCTCTTTTACGCGGGCGGATAATTCTGCGAGCGGGACACCCGGCTTAAGGTCCAGCACCACAGTCACTTTAGAGCCGTTTATAATCGTTTTAACCGCTTTTCTGCTGATTTGGAAGCCGACAGGACCTTCAATTCCACCATCTGTAAAATCCACATCGCCAAACTCGCTTTGAGCCGGAACACCATCTACAAGCAAGTGAGCGGCCACATTTTTAAGTTGAATCCCGCAAAGCATCTTACCTGTTCCGCTAAGAGGAAGCGTTCTGTCTATATGATGGGGCAAATTAGCGGATTGGGATGGAAGGGCGGATTGGGATGGAAGGGTAGATTTGGGTAAATCTGCAGATTGAGGTGAAAATTGAGGCGAGTGGGTAGAGGCGGAGGGCTTTACTTTATACCCTTTTGGCACCAATGCGGTAAGGGCGGGAAAGAGAGGTGCAAGGGAGTGGCCGGCAGTTTGAGCGAAAGCATAGCCGTCACCGGTAGAGCCCGTAGTCGGATAACTGAGACCGCCGGTAGCGATAATCAATTTGTCGCAAGTAAAATTTAAGCCCAAAGCGGATGAAACAGCAAAGCGCTCACCATCAAATATAATCTCCTTAACCTCCACCTCGCTTTCGATTTTAACACCGAGGCCGTGGCAGGCTCGGACAAGCGTATCCACCACATCAGCGGAACGATAACTTGCGGGATAAGCCCTGTCGCCGCGCTCCACCACCACAGGCATACCCAAACCCTCGAAAAAGCTGAGGGAGTTTGCAGGGGAAAAATTAAAAAATGAAGGTTTTACAAAATTCGGGTTGCTACGGATATGCGAACTGAACGAATTCCAATCTTTTACATTACAGAAATTGCAGCGCCCTTTCCCCGTTATCATGATTTTGCGTCCGGCGCGGGGCATCTTCTCCAAAAGCGTAACCTGTGCGGAAGAGCCTGCATCCACAAGAGTGCGTGCGGCGCTATAAGCAGCCATAAGGCCTGAAGCGCCTGCGCCAATAACGATAATATCCGAATACATATAAATAAAAAAAAGGGAAAGCTTGATACATCGCACCGCTACGACCTCCTACCCTTGCTGCATTCCTACCCTGGGGGAATTCGGAGGGAGCTGGTCGTGTACGACTTTCCCCACGGCAAAGTTACAAACAATTTGCAGATTTACAATAAACTGAAGATAAAGAAACGGCCGAGCCGATTTAAAAGCCGAAGTTAAAAAAGGGGCAAAGCAGCCTGTAAAGAGCGTCTAAACTAAAAATCCGCCATTCGTGAAACCGGAACAATGTCAAGGGGCGTACGCTCGCCGGCAAGATAATGATAATAGCCTGCTATCGCAATCATGGCGGCATTGTCGGTAGTGAATTTAAGCGGAGGAAGATAAGTGTACCAGCCTCGCTTTTTGCCCTCCTCACTGATACGGCTCCTGAGCTCGCTGTTTGCAGCCACTCCCCCTCCTATGCTTATCTCTTTTATGCCTGTCTGTTTCACGGCCTTGAGTAGTTTATCCATAAGGATATCGATAAGGGCTTTTTGGAAAGATGCGCAGATGTCTTCCTTATTCTTCTCAATAAAACCGGGGTCCTTTGCCATTTCGTCCCTGACAAAATAAAGCAGAGATGTTTTTATCCCACTGAAACTATAATCCAACCCTGCCACATGGGGCTTTGCAAACTTGAAGCGATTGGGATTGCCGAGTTTGGCAAGTTTGTCGATGACAGGGCCGCCCGGGTAGCCGAGACCCATCATTTTCGAGCATTTATCGAAAGCCTCCCCTACGGCATCATCTATGGTCTGCCCTAAAATCTCGAATTCAAGATAAGAATCCACTCTTACTATCTGCGAATTTCCGCCGGAAACCAAAAGGCATAGATAAGGAAAAGACGGCTGCACTACAGGCACGCCCTGCTCTTTTAAAAATCCAGCTAAGATATGGCCTTGAAGATGATTCACCATCACGATTGGAACATCTAGGGCGAGAGCCAAGGATTTGGCAAAGGAAGTGCCCACAAGCAGCGAGCCGAGCAAGCCGGGTCCTCGCGTGAAAGCTATTGCGCTAAGTTCCTCTTTCTTTACCCCTGCCCTTTTGAGCGCCTCGGAAACCACAGGAACAATATTTTGCTCATGAGCGCGGGATGCAAGCTCCGGCACCACTCCGCCGTACGCCTTGTGAACATCTTGCGATGCCGTCACATTGGAGAGCAGCCAGCCATCAGAAATTACGGCCGCAGAAGTGTCATCGCAAGAAGATTCTATCCCTAAAATAATGTCCGCCATATTAGATGGGCAAATTTAATAATTATTTCCTATTTTTGTAGGATACAACTATTCTGCGATAGACTTACAATAGAAGTATGAACACAAAAAGGAGATCAGACCTGACGGTACGAATATTCGGCTTCGTACTTATCCTGCTTGGAACAGGCTGGCTCTTTGTGCAAACTTCCGAAGTCCAGACAAGCATTGCAGAACGGGTGCTGAAAAAATTAGAAGCGGATTGGCAGGGAAAAGTAGAGCTCGGCAGCGTATCAGTAGAACTTGTCAACTCCTTCAAAATCACCGACATAGTAGTCCTTGACAATGCACCCTACAGCAGGGACAATCCTGTGGACACTCTCTTCAGGGCAAAAAGCATTTCGGGGAAAATCTCCACGGCAAGCCTTCTCGGCGGAGGAGTATACTTCAGCCGCGTAAGAATTCAAGATGCGCTTTTCCACCTCGCAATAGAGCCCGACAGCAGCAGAGCCCTCGGAACCAGAACAAATCTTGACAGAATCTTCGGTTTCGAAGAAAAAGAACCTGATGGTTATGCCTCCACTCCCGACCTCTTCCAAATCAAAAAACTATCCGTGAACGGCATGCGCTACCGCATGACCAATTATGTAATGCCCATCCCTCATAGAAAAGGCGGAATAAATTGGTCTGACCTTGATGTGACGGCAAAATTCAAGGCTCACAATGTAAAATACACGGGCGGGCGGATGTCCGGCATAGTGGATAGGTTCTCCGCCAAAGAAAAATGCGGCTATGTAATAAAAAGCCTTACAGGAAGGGCCAGAGTGGGAATGGGCAAGGCCACAATAGAAAAAATCCATCTCATAGATGAATGGTCAGACCTCAAAGCCCCCCTATACTCCATGGGCTGGGATAATGTTAAATACGACTTCCACGACTTCCTCAATAAAATCCGTCAGGAACTCATAATAGACTCCGGCACCCTTTCCGCCCATAGCATCCACGCCTTTGCCGACATCCCCGATGTGGACATCACCCTTCAAATGGGAAAAAGCCACGCCAAGGGCTATCTCTCCGATATGGAAATCGAGCGCCTCCGCTTTACCGAGCCGTTGAGCGGCATTAAAGGAGATGTATCCGCAATCCTTACCGGCATTCCGGATATGCAGAATCTGCTTACTGATGCCAAAATAAACAATCTTACCTTCACCACCAAGGGCTTGCAGCGTCTGCTTAAACATATAGGCATAAAAGCCAAGCTTTCCACCATAGCTCCGACTCGCGTATTTTCGTTCAGCGCAAAGGCAAAAGGGCCTCTCAACCGCCTTGATGTCACGGGGAATTTAGGCTCGCGAATCGGCCGCGCCAAGTTCAGAATGGCTATCCGAGACCTTAGTAATCCCAAACGGCCTACATATCTCAAGGGCACTTTGAGCACACGCAATTTAGGACTCGGAGAATTGCTTTCGCAAAAGGCTCTCGGCGATTGCACGGCCGAAACAGGTTTCCGCGCCACTCTCGGCAAAAAGGGCCCTTCAATTATTTTGGATTCACTTTTGGTGGATAAATTGGGCGTGAACGGCTACGAATACACAGGCATAAGGGCGCAGGGCAAATATTCCACCGAAGCCATGGAGGGGCGCTTGATTTGCGTAGACCCCAACCTGAATTTGATGCTTCAAGGAAACTCCAAAACGGGCGGAGCTTTCAACTTTTCGGGCAGCATCGCCTACGCCGACCTTCAGGCCATCAACATCGACAGGCGGGGCAAAAGCCGCATTTCCGGCTCCATTGATGCCGATTTCCACAATAGAGAATCAGGCATCCTCTCCATACACGACTTAACTGTGGAAAACGAATTGGGGCGCAAAGAGCTCGGCGACATCTCCATGGAAGCCATAGCCAGCGGCGACAATTACATGCTCAACCTCAGGTCCTCATTTGCAAACGGGGAATACTTCGGGAACCGCAATATCTTCGAACTTTTCAACAGTCTTCAAGACATAAGCATAAAACGCGAACTTTCGGCCCTCTACCCTGTCGGAAAGGCAAAAATAAAAGATAAGGATATGCGCTGCGACCTTTCCCTGAGCCTTGGGGACACCCGCGACCTGCTGTCCTACCTGCTTCCGGGTTTATATGTGGCGGACTCCACCGCCCTTATGCTTGAGGTCGGCGAATACGGCGGACTCAGCGCCAATCTCAACTCTTCCCTTGTGGTATGGCGCTCCAATTACCTCAAAAATCTCGACATTAATTTCGACAATTTCGACAGCAGCCTTAACGCCCTTGTGCTCAGCGAAGAAATGAATCTTAACGATATAAGCTTCTCCAATGTCGCCCTGACCGCCTATGCCAAAGACAATTCCATGTTCACCGGCTTTTCCTATGACGGCATTAAAGGGATTGACAACTTGGGGGAACTCTATATCACCGCCGAACTTTCCCGCGACAAAGAAGACCGTATTTGCATAAACGCAAGGCCCCTCTCCTCCTTCCTGCGCTTTGGAGGACAGCAATGGAATATAGAGGAATCGCTGATAAGCTGGCGCTACGGCATGGCTAAAATAGACGGATTCCGCATCCATAACGGCAAGCAATCCCTCAGCATAGACGGCGGCATCTCCATGAACTCAGCCGACACCTTAGCGATAGATGTAAGCAATGTTGACCTATCGGTAATAAACTATTTCACCCGTCAAAACTACGATATAGGAGGCCGCACCAGCGGTACAGCTGTCATCTCCTCCCCTCTCAACGGCGGAATGCAGGCTCTCGGCTTCCTCAACTGCGACTCTTTGATGGTGGGCGGCGCACCTGCGGGAATAATACGGGCTGCAGGAGTATGGGATTCAAAGGGAGATAAGGTTAATTTGTTTGTGAGGAATTTGGTAGATGGGAATGAAGCCATAAAGGCCTCCGGAATCTACCATCCAACCACCCGCAATCTTGAGCTGAAGGCCAATCTGGATGGAATGAATCTGATAATGGCCCAACCTTTCGTCGGCAAATACCTGAGCGAGCTTTCGGGAGGGCTTACAGGCACTGTATATGCCAGCGGCAATATCGACAGCCTTAAAGTCTATAGCCAGAACACCTCAATCGATTATGCCCGCATGAAAGTGGCGCCTACAGGCGTCTCATACACCATCAACGGCCCCTTCCATATAGACAACAGCGGTCTGCATTTCGATGACATAGCCATAGCGGATGACAATTCCGGCAGGGCGGTGCTGAGCGGCGGCATAGCAATGCGCAGTCTGAGCGACATGAGCTTCAACTTCAACCTGCGCCTCTATTCTTTAGAAC
>JAAZIW010000040.1 GCA_012800665.1 Rikenellaceae bacterium | reverse complement strand
ATAAAATTAGATGCAGGTGTAGCCGCCGTCTACGGGGATTGCAACGCCCGTAACATAGCTGGAAGCCGGGCTGGCGAGGAAGATTGTTGCGGTATCGAGTTCGCCTTCTTTGCCATAGCGGCTCATCGGGATAGCCTGATTGGCATATTTCTGGAAGAAATCGCTGTCGAGGGTTTCCTGAGTGAGAGGAGTGTAGAAATAGCCCGGGCAAATGGAATTTACGGTAATGCCCTTTTCACCCCATTCGGCTGCGAGAGCCCTGGTGAGATTAACAACACCACCCTTTGCGGCATGGTAGGGAGCAGAGCCGGCAATCTTGTTTCCAACAAGTCCGTAAATGGAAGCGATATTGATAATGCGTCCGTAGCCTGCGGGAATCATAGCTTGATTAGCCACCTCACGGGCAACCTTGAAAGTGCCTGCGAGGTCGATCTGAAATTCGTGCTCGAACTGCTCATCAGTAATCGTCTCTGCAGGGCCGACTGCGCCGGTACCGGCATTGTTTACCAGTATGTCGATGCGACCGAATTTGTCCATTACGGTTTTCACTGCTTCGCGAACACGGGCGGTGTCGGTAATGTCAACGGGAACAGCAAATGTCTCTACGCCAAATTCTTTGGAGATTTCAGCTGCAACCTCTTCAATGAGGTTTTGTCTGCGGGCCATGGATACGATTGTACAACCTTGGCTGGCAAGGGCTTTTGCCATCTGAACGCCAAGTCCTGTGGAGCATCCTGTTATAATTGCAACCTGGCCGCTAAGATCAAAATAATTCTTTTTCATAAAAAGTTGTTGGTTTGTAAGGAATTAATGGCCAAAGATAATAATTATTTACTAAAACACACAATATTTATAACAAAGCGTAAGTTATTAGGTATATTGCGGCAGCAAATGCCGCACCGCATAGAGGTCCGAATACCGGTATCCAACTGTAGGACCAGCCGCTGTCGCGCTTGCCTTTTATGGGAAGTATGGCGTGGGCGATGCGTGGAGGAAGGTCGCGAGCCGGATTCATGGCATAGCCGGTGGTGCCGCCAAGCGACATGCCGAGCGACATTATCACGGCCGTAACGGGGAATGCTCCAACGCTGCCGAGACCAGCGTTCATTGTCCCTACATAAGCAACATTGCCGCGAGTCCCGAGAGCCATGATAAGATACACAAGCATAAAAGTGGCAACAAATTCACTGAAAAAGTTTACGGTCTTGTGATTTATTGCAGGCATAGTGCAAAATGTAGTGAGCATCGTATCAGGCTGATCTGCCGTAGCGGCATAATGGTCTACATAAAAGGCATACACGAGCACCGCTCCCACAAAACCGCCGAGCATTTGAGCGGCAATATAGGGAAGCACTGCACCCCAAGGGAACAGGCCTCCAAGCGCAAGGCCCAAAGTTACAGCCGGATTGATGTGAGCTCCGCTGTAAGGGCCTGCAATGAACACGCCTGCCATCACAGCCAAACCCCATCCGAGAGTAATAACTATCCATCCTGCGCCCTTTGCCTTACTTTTATTGAGGCTGCAGGCTGCGCATACTCCATCTCCGAGCAGCACTAAAACAAGAGTGCCGATAAATTCGAAGACGCATTTCATAAAAAGAGAAATTTCCATTTTTATATTTTATTTAATTTTTTCTTTACCGCTGAGGGCTCTTTTTACAGCATCAGCCCAACCCGCCTTTTCTTCTTCTCGGGAAAACTGAGGTTTAAAATCGGCTTCCGCCTGCCAATACTTGCGAATCTCTTCAAGAGAAGACCAATATCCCACCGCTAATCCTGCCAAATAAGCAGCGCCTTCGGCAGTGGTTTCGCTTACGCGGGGGCGCACCACACGGGTGCCAAGCACATCCGCCTGAAATTGCATAAGCAGATTATTGCGGGAGGCGCCTCCATCTACCTTAAGAGTGCCGAGCTTTATGCCGGCATCGCGTTCCATTGCGCGGACTATATCCATGGTTTGAAAAGCTATCCCCTCCAAAGCCGCGCGGGCTATGTGCGCTGCGGTAGTGCCTCGCGTTATGCCGTAAATGGTGCCTTTGGCGTAGGGGTCCCAATAAGGTGCGCCCAAACCGGTGAGGGCGGGCACGAAATAGACGCCCCCATTGTCGGGCACGCTTGCCGCAAGGGCCTCTACCTCGCTTGAACTCTTTATTATGCCGAGCCCGTCGCGAAGCCATTGCACTACGCTTCCGCCTACGAAGATTGAACCTTCAAGGGCATAATTCACTTGCTCCCCTATCTTCCAGGCAACTGTGCTGAGCAAATTGTTTTCACTCATTATAGGCTTTTCACCGGTATTCATAAGCAAAAAGCAGCCGGTGCCGTAAGTATTTTTAATATCTCCGGGGTTTGTGCACATCTGTCCGAAAAGAGCAGCCTGCTGGTCGCCGGCGATGCCTGCAATGGGAACTTCGTGAGCAAAAAGAGCGGCTTTTGTATAGCCGTAAATGCATGAAGATGAGCATACTTTGGGAAGCATGCTGTGGGGTACGCCGAAGAATTCCAAGAGTTCGCTGTCCCAATCAAGCGTATGAATATTGAACAGCATTGTTCGGGATGCATTCGACACATCCGTCACGTGAACTTCCCCGCCTGTAAGATTCCACACTAACCAAGAATCGACCGTACCGAAACGGAGCTCCCCCTCCATTGCCTTTTCGCGAGCGCCGGGAACATTCTGCAGAATCCATCTGATTTTGGTGGCAGAAAAATAAGGATCCAGGATAAGGCCGGTCTTCTCTCGGATTTTAGCCACAGTCGAAGGGTCTATGCTTTCGCAATAGTCGCCGGTGCGACGGTCCTGCCACACAATAGCGTTATACACGGGTTTCCCCGTTTTGGCATCCCACACTATGGTGGTTTCCCTTTGATTGGTGACGCCTATTCCGGCAATGTTTTTACCGCTTATATCCATCTTTGCCATGGCTTCGGCAATTACGGAAGCCTCGCTGGACCAGATTTCCATAGGGTCATGCTCCACCCATCCCGGACGCGGGAAATGTTGGGTGAATTCCTTTTGGGCCACGCTGCGAATGCCTGCCTTATGGTCGAAGATTATCGCTCTGGAAGAACTTGTGCCTTGGTCAATGGCGAGAATGTATTTTTCCATCTTTTAAAGTTTTAGTTTCAATGCTGTGGAATACAAATGTAAGAAAAAGTAGGATAATTTTTATATATTTGTGTGTTATGAAAGTCATTATCTCCGGTTATGGAAAAATGGGCCGCATGGTGGAGGCCAAGCTGAAAGAGCGCGGGATTGAGATTGCCGCATGCAGCGAGGACATCTGCTCAACCCCTCCCGAGCTGGCGCGCGAATGCGTTTGCATAGATTTTACCACGCCAGATGCATTTAGAGCAAATTATAAATTCATCGCCGCCAATTTCAAGGCCGCAGTAGTCGGCACTACCGGCTGGTACGACATCAAAGACTCCGTTTTCGGCGAATTTAAAAAGAGCGGCTGCACCCTCATCTGGAGCGCAAATTTCTCCATAGGGGTAAATGCCCTCTTTGCCGCTGTGGAAAAAGCATCCGCCATCTTGAAAGACCATGGCTACACCCCTGATATCAGCGAAACGCATCATATCCATAAATTGGATAAGCCCAGCGGCACAGCCAAAGTTTTGGGGAACATCGTAGCAGATAATTTAGGTGTGGAGGCCCCGATAGAATCTTTCAGGGAGGGCGAAGTGCCCGGCACCCACACAGTTAAATTTCTTTCAAATTTCGACCGCCTTTCCTTTACTCACGAAGCCTTCTCACGCGAGGGCTTTGCCGAGGGAGCTGTGGCGGCGGCCATGCTTAGCGAAGGACTTTTCGGCATCCATGAATTCAAAAATCTTATTATATGAAACCACTGACACTAAAAGGGTGCGGTACCGCCCTGCTTACCCCATTTAAAAAAGACGGCAGCTTAGACCGCGAAGCT
>JAAZIW010000039.1 GCA_012800665.1 Rikenellaceae bacterium | reverse complement strand
GCTGCTCGGCTTCCTCGTTGTCATAAGCATCTTCTCCATGTTTATGAGCAACACCGCCACAGCGGCAATGTTCCTCGGCTTTTTGGCTCCCGTGCTTGCGGTTCTTCCCAAAGACGACCGCGGAGTTGTAGGCCTTACCTTGGCAATTCCTGTTGCGGGCAATGTAGGCGGTATGGGCACTCCTATAGGTACACCTCCCAATGCTACAGCAGTACGCTTTCTGGCCGATGCCGGAGCTGATGTAAGCTTTGGAGAATGGGCTCTGCATATGATGCCCTATGTAATCATTATGATTATTTTTGCTTGGTTGATTCTTATCGCCTTCTTCCCCTTCAAGTCTAAGGAGATTAAAATCGAAATCCCCAAGAGCACTCGCAAAAAGGATTGGAAGACAGTTACTGTTTGGATTGTATTCGGCTTGACCATTCTCCTGTGGGTAACTGAGCAGCTTCATCATATAAACTCCAATGTAGTTGCATTGATTCCGTTGGCAGTTCTTACCACGCTTGGTATTTTCGGCAAAGAAGAGATAAAAGAAATCAACTGGAGCGTGCTTTGGCTCGTTGCGGGAGGTTTCGCCTTAGGTACCGCCCTTCAAGGCACGGGCCTCGCAAAAACCCTTATTGAGGCCATTCCTTTCGGCTCAATGTCGGTTGTGTTAGTGTTTATTGTATCAGGTCTTATTTGCTACTTCCTGTCCAACTTCATCAGCAATTCTGCAACCGCAGCTTTGCTTATACCTATTCTTATTGTGGTAGCCGAAGGCATGGCAGATCCTGCTGCAACCAATAATGCAGCTTTTATGGCTCTTGGCGGCACCAAACCGATGATTATCTTCATCGCCGTTTGTGCGTCTCTTGCCATGTGCTTCCCCGTTTCCACTCCTCCGAATGCAATTGCATCATCCACGGGCTTGGTGGAGACCAAAGACATGGCCAAGGTGGGCATCATCATAGGTGTTTTCGGCTTCATATTCGGCTTCTTCTGGTTAACAAAGATATTCCCGTTCTAAGCAGGTGAAAAAGCTAATAGGCATAATTGCATTTTCTGTATCAGCGTTTGCGCTTCCCGCACAGGAAAGCAAGCCTTCCATTGAGGCGCATGGTTTCGTACGCAACTATTATGCGATAGATTCGCATGAGATGGTTGCCCTGACCGAAGATTTCTTCACATATGTTCCCAAGGACGGCGACCGGTATGAATATGTAAATGTCCGTTTCGCCGCCCTGACTTCTCGCATATGGGTTGAGGCAAAGGGTTACGAGGTGGATGGTATTAAGATGGGCGCCCGCATAGAGGCCGACTTTTACAATGGACTTGGTGCCGACAAGGTTACCGGAACGGCTAATTTGCGTCTGCGTCAGGCTTTCGTCACCCTTTCAAAGGGGAATTGGAATTTAAAGGCAGGGCAGGCTTGGCATCCTTTGGCTGTTGACCAGCCTGATATCTTTTCTTTGAATGCCGGCGCTCCTTTCAATCCTTTCAGCCGCACCCCCTTGGTGCAGTACGAATATAAAGTGACCCCTGCAATCGGTCTGACTGCTTATGCCATTTGGCAGATGCAATATGCTTCTTCGGGGCCTGCAGGTAAAAGCGCTTCTTATATCAAATGGGGGAATACTCCTGAATTTTATGCAGGTGTAAATGTGGTTTCGGGTAATCTCCTAATGCGCTTCGGTTTGAATGTTCTCAGCATCAAGCCGCGCCTTTACGATGCAACCGGGAATTTCACATCCGACCGCATCACTACCATGACTCCTTTCCTCTATGCACAATGGAAGAAAGATGCTTTCAGCGTGAAGTTCAAGAGCTTGTTTGCCGAGGCTGGCGAACATATCAACCTGAACGGCGGATATGGCATTTCCGCTGTCAATCCGGACGGTTCGTATGAATATACGCCCAGCCGCAACTCATCCAGCTGGCTCAGTCTCAAATACGCCCCGGGCAAGGTAGATTTCATTCTGTATGGCGGATATGTGAAGAACTTCGGCACCAAGAAGGCTCTTGTAATGCCTGCCGGAGCCACCCAGGAAAGCGATTATTATTGGTTCAGCGGTAATAGTTTTTCCAATCTGAACAGCATGTATCGTCTTACTCCGACCGTGGTGTATAATTTGGGAAAACTTGCTCTTGGTCTCGAGTATGAACTTACTTCTGTCGAGTACGGAGACAAGGCGCAAGGCCTCTCTTTAGACAGCGGCCTTTATGAGAAGGGGCTCCATTGGGTTACCAACCATCGCCTCAAGGGCATGATTAAGTTTACTTTCTAAGCCGACTGCCCGGCCAGCGGCTCAACGCCCCGCCATGTGCAGCAAAAGAAGAGAGCGACTTTTTTAGCCGCTCTCTTTTTTCTGTCGGGATGATCTGACTCGAACAGACGACCCCTACGTCCCGAACGTAGTGCGCTACCAACTGCGCTACATCCCGAAAAGAAACGCGGGCCGAAACCCGCATCCTTTTATGAAAGTTTGTTGATGTAAAGTTGAATTCCGCTCTTGAGATTGGAAGCCTTGTTCTTGTGGATGACTCCGATTTTGGCGAGCTTGTCTATCATTGCATAGACTTTGGGTGCGTCTGCCTCAGCGGCTTTTTTGTCTGTAGTCATGCGGATTGCACGGATTGCGTTGCGAGTTGTTTTCGCATAGTAACGATTGTGCAAGCGACGTCTTTCGTTCTGGCGGCTTGCTTTCTCTGCGGATGCTGTGTTTGCCATTGTATTTACTTTTTATATTTTCAGTAGTGGGTAGGAGAATCGAACTCCTATTGCAAGAATGAAAATCTTGAGTACTAGCCGTTATACGAACCCACCTTTTTACCTTACTTTTATAAGGGATGCAAAGATAGGAATAATTTTCTTATTTCTCAAACTATTTTTTTGCTTTGTCTTTATCCGCCCATTCCCATGAATAAAGGAGCGATTCCACCTGGCGCAGATATTGGCGCTTGTCATACTTGGGGGCGTATAGGAACGCCTCAGCCACTATAATTTCTTTGCCATCAGGGCTATAGAAAGCCTGCGACACAAACGGCCCTGCCATATAATCGTTTTCCACTTCCCACCAGCCGCGCACTTGCGCAAAATCGCGTCCGCGATATTTCATATACTCGATATATGGTGCCGGATATTCACCGGTGGTCATATAGGTATTCTCAAACAT
>JAAZIW010000038.1 GCA_012800665.1 Rikenellaceae bacterium | reverse complement strand
TTTTTGTATAATGGGCGGAAGTTGAATTAATTGTATATGATAAACATTTTGATGATTGCGGCGTTGGCGGTTCCACAAGTCGTGGCGGTCACCTCAGACACATCCAAAACAACAATTACCCTCGAACAAGCTTTGCAGATAGCGCTTAGCGAGAATGCCACAGTTCAGGTGGCGGACAAGGAAATAGAGGTTAAGGGATATTCCCGGAAGGGTACTTATGCCGCCCTCTTTCCGCAAATCAGCGCCAGTGGCTCCTTTAACCGCACGCTCAAAAAACAAGTTATGACCATAGATATGGGCGGTCAATCCCAAAGTTTTGAGGTGGGGCGTTGGAATACCATTAACGGTGGCGTTTCTGCAAGCATGCCCATTATAAACGCACAGCTATGGAAGAGTTTGGAGATTTCGGGAGAAGATGTGGAGCTTGCCATTGAACAGGCGCGCAACTCGAGACTCCAGATGGTCACCCAGGTGAAGCAGGCCTATTATACCGCTCTTCTTGCCAAAGAGGCTCACAAAGTATATAAGAGCGTGTACGAAAATGCGCTTGCCAATTGTGCTCTTACCGAAAAGAAATACAATGCTTCAAAAGCATCCGAACTCGACCTTACAAGGGCCAAAACAGCGGTTGCGAATGCCGTTCCCCATATGTACGACAGCGAAAATGCAATAATCCTTGCCCTATGGCGGCTTAAGGCCCTTATGGGAGTGGACCTTGATATGAAGATAGATGTTGCCGATTCTCTTCTTGCCTATTCGGAAGGCATGGCCTATATGGAGCCGGACAATCTCGACCTCTCCAACAACTCTTCTCTCAAACAATTGGAACTTCAGGCAGAGGTGCTTGCCAACAGCATAAAACTACAGACCTATGCCAATCTTCCCTCCCTTGCATTATCTTTTTCTTATCAGATAAATGCCATGGAGAACGAATTCAACTTCAGCGAATACAAATGGCATCCATATGCAATGCTGGGTCTAAGTCTCAATGTCCCCATTTTCACGGGCGGAAGAAACCATAACAAAATCAAGCAGACAAAGGTGCAACAACAACAATTGGCCATTCAAAGAGAAGATGCCGAGCGGAATCTACGCGTTGGGCTTATGAGCAATCTGAATACTATGGATATGGCGGGCAAAAGCTACTTTTCGGCGGTGGAAGCCCTTGAAAGCGCCAATAAGGCATACGGCATAGCTTCAAAATCTTATGAGGTCGGGCGCAGTACCCTTACCGATTTGAACGATGCCCAACTGGCTCTTACGCAGGCCCGTCTTGCAGTAAGCCAGGCGGTTTACAATTTTCTCAATGCCAAAGCTTCGCTCGAACAGACGCTTGGGATAGATTACGATTTACAGGAAAACCTACAATAATGAAAAAGACAATATATTTACTCATTGCATCGCTTGCAATTGTCTCTTGCGGACAAAAAAAGAGCGAAAGTCAGGCTGAAACCGTTACTGAGCAGCCTGCAACGCGCATTACGGTTATGCAGGCGCAATCGCAGACAGTACCTCAAACAGAAGTTTATTCCTCTACTGTTCAGGCTTTTGCAGTTAACAATATTGCCCCCCAAAGCGGAAACCGCATAAAGAAAATCAATGTGGATATAGGCTCTTTCGTGAAAAAGGGACAGGTTTTGGCCGAGATGGATGATGTGCAGCTCCAACAGCAGAAACTGCAGCTCCGCAATGTCGAAACTGAGCTGGCGCGCTTGAAGCAGCTTTATAATCAGGGAGGTCTCAGCAAAAGCGATTATGAGGCCGCCGAATTGCAATATAATGTGGCAAAAAGCGCTTTCAAGAATCTTGAGGAGAACACCATTCTGCGTTCTCCTATCAATGGTGTCGTGACCGCTCGCAATTACGACAGCGGCGATATGTACCTGATGGCCCAGCCGATTTTTACAGTACAGCAGATAAGTCCTGTGAAAATTCTCGTAGGAGTATCCGAAACCGATTATACCAAAGTTCGTGTAGGTCAAAAGCTGAGCATAACGGCGGATGCCCTTCCGGGCAAGAAGTTCACCGGCAGTATAAATAAAATTTATCCAACGATGGATGCAGTTTCCCATACATTCAAAGTGGAGGTGACCGTGCCCAACAACGACAGGGCTTTGCGTCCCGGTATGTATTGCAAACTCATTCTCAATTTCGGCAACAATAACAGTGTGGTGGTGCCGGACGAGGCGGTGGTAAAGCAGCTTGGCAGCGGCAGGCATTTCGTTTTTATACTCAATGGCGACGGCACTGTACGCCTTTCCGCGGTTACGTTGGGCCGTCATTTCGATACCAACTACGAAATCCTGGACGGTATTCAGCCGGGGGACAGCATTGCGGTTGGCGGTGCAAACGCCCTTAGAGACGGGAGCAGGGTGGAAATAGTGGAAAGATAAGATTATGAGCATCTACCGTTCTGCAGTAAACAGGCCGATTACCACAATACTTGTATTTGTGGCTTTCATAGTATTCGGCATTTACTCTCTTATAAAGACTTCCATAGCCCTTTTGCCGGACTTCGATGCAAATGTGGTTATGGTAATGAGTTCTTATCCGGGAGCAAGCGCTTCGGATGTAGAGAATAATCTTACCAAACTCCTTGAGAACAATCTGAACAGCGTTGCGCATCTTAAAGATATGACTTCCCGCTCGCGGGAGAATGTTTCCATATTGATTCTTGAATTTGAGTACGGCACCGATATAGATGAGGCCTGCAACGACATAAGGGATAATCTGGATATGGTGGCGCAAATCCTGCCGGATGGAGCCGGCACCCCGTTCCTGCGCAAATTCAGTATGGACGATATTCCCATAATGATTATAAGCGCCACGGCAGACCAAAGCTTCAACGGATTGGACCGTATTTTGGAGGACCGTGTGACCACTCCGCTCGCCCGTGTGAATGGAGTAGGCACGGTTACGGTTGTCGGAGCTCCCGACCGTGAAATTCAAATTTATTGCGATCCCCACAAATTAGAAAGTTACGGCCTGAGCATTTCCGGCATTTCCTCCGCCATTGCATACGAGAACAGGAATGTCCCCTCCGGAAGTATCGACATAGGCAGTGAAACCTATTCTCTGCGTGTGCAAAAAGAGTTTGACAATCCGCGCGAGATTATGGACATAGTGGTGGGCTACCATGCGGGAAACGTCGTTTATCTGCGGGATGTGGCCACCCTCGTGGACGGGCCTGCCGAAAAATATCAGGAATCTTACACCAACGGTCAAAAGTCGGCTACAATAATGATTCAGAAGCAGACCGGAGCCAACACCGTAGATGTGATAAAGCAGGTGAAGGCCAAGATGAAAAGCATAGCCCCCACCCTTCCGACCGATATTCAGCTGACAACCGTCATCGACTCTTCCGATAATATTATAAACACCATTAAATCTCTGCTGGAGACCATTATAATCACTATGATTGTAGTGATGCTGGTAGTGTTTATCTTCTTGGGCAGATGGAGGGCGACCTTTATAATAGTGGTTGCGATTCCAATCGCTCTGATGGGCTCGCTGGTATATCTGCTTATTACAGGCAATACGCTCAATATTATATCGATGTCGGCGCTTTCGATAGCGATAGGCATGGTGGTGGACAATTCTATAGTGGTGCTGGAAAATATCTCCAATCATATGGACAGAGGCGAGAGACGCAAAGAAGCCGCAGTGAATGGTACATCCGAAGTTGCCGGCTCTATTATGGGCTCTACTCTTACGACTTTGTGCGTGTTCTTGTCCCTTACTATGGTTTCCGGGATGGCCGGCATTATGTTCAAGCAACTCGGCAGGATAGTGAGCATAATAATGATTGTTTCCACCGGCTTGGCGCTGACTTTGGTTCCTGTAATGGCTTCCAAGATGCTCCGACCAAAAGCTAAAGACACCAAACTTCATAAGGTTGTTTTCGGTCCTATTGACCGCGGACTCGAAGCTTTCTCCGATTGGTATTCGAGGGTGGTTCGCTGGTGTGTAACACATCGCAAGACCGTTACCCTCGGCTCTTTTGCTCTTATAGTGGTCGTTTTTATTTTGCTGCTTCCCAAAATCAGCACGGGTTTCTTTCCCAATGTTGATGCCGGACGTCTTTCCGTAAGCATTGAGCTGCCTGTAGGTACCACTCAGGAAATTACAGGCCGCTTTGCGCATGAAATTTATGACCGCTTTAAAAAAGAGGTTCCTGAAATACAAGTGTTTGAGTATCGTTTCGGTCAGGCCGATTCGGACAATGCCATGGCAAGTGCGCGCAGTAACGCCTCATATCTTATAAATATGAACATCAATCTTGGCAGTATGGAAGCTCGCGAACGCAGTACCTCCGATATAGCCAATCAGATACGCGCTATTCTTCAGGACTATCCCGAAATCCATCGTGCGCAGGTAACGGAAGGCGGCGGCGGCATGGGAGGCGCCACTACCGTGGCTTTGGAAATTTACGGCTACGATTTTGATGAGACCGACCGGGTTGCCAAGGAAATCAGGCAAAAGATGAATGAAAGCGGAGATTTTGTGCAGGTTGTTTTGAGCCGCGATGAGTACACTCCAGAGTATCAGGTGGATTTCGACCGGGAAAAACTTGCCATGCACGGACTCAACTCCACTATTGCAGCAAACGCCTTCAGTGCGGCCATGAGCGGCAGTGTGGCATCTTTTTTCCGTGAGGAGGGCGATGAATACAATATCAGGGTCCGCTATGCCAAAGATTTTCGCAAAAGCGTTTCGGATATAGAAAATATGGTGCTTACTACACCTATGGGTGGTTCCATACGCATAAAAGAAGTGGGCAAGGTGGTGGAAAGCAAGGTGCCTCCCACCATTGAGCGTAAAAATCGCGAGCGTTATATAAGCGTTACGGGCATAACCGCCAAAGGCGTTGCGATGAGTAGAGGCGTGGAAAGCGTGAATAATATTATCAAAACCGTTAATATTCCTACAAATATCACAACCGAAATGTCCGGCGACTATGAAGATCAGCAGGAAATGATGGGCGACCTAACGACCTTGCTCATTCTCATTTTCATACTTGTGTATATGGTGATGGCCGCTCAGTTCGAGAATTTTGTAAGTCCGTTTGTTATAATGTTCAGCGTGCCTTTCGGTTTTATGGGCGTGATTTTAGGCCTTTGGGCTACCGGCACCACGCTCGATATTATGGCAATGGTGGGCATACTTATATTGGTGGGCATTGTGGTGAACAACGGTATTGTTCTAATCGATTACACCAATCTCATGCGCGGACGAGGCATGAATGTCATAGAGGCCTCCGTGGTTGCCGCCCGCAGCCGTCTGAGACCTATCCTTATGACCACTCTCACCACCGTAATAGGCATGCTGCCTCTTGCTCTCGGTACCGGGGAAGGTTCCGAAATGTGGCGTTCGCTCGGTATGACGGTAGCTTGGGGCCTCACTTTCAGCACTATAGTTACTCTTGTGCTGATACCCACTATCTATTGTATATTTGCCAGCAGGCAGGAACGCCGCCAAAACCGCAGGACTCAAAAGGAGCGCGAACGTCTTCTTGCTGAATATCCCGAAATAGTAAATCTTAAAAAATGAAAGCTTTATTCGTAGCCTACTCTCAGGCATATAATGAAGAGATAATCGATCTCTTGGATTTTTTTGGACAGAGGGGCTTTACCCGATGGGTCGATGTACAAGGCCGCGGCAGTGATGATGGCATCCCGCATATGGGCAGTTACGTATGGCCGGAGAACAATCATGCGATGCTTATTTTTGTTGAAGATGATGTTGTCGCAGACAAAATTTTGCTGGCGCTGAAGCATACTGATGAGCGTACTCCTGATTTAGGATTGCGTGCTTTTATGTGGAATATTGAAAAAAGTTGTTAAATTTGCATTTAACGAGAAAAATCCGACTCATTAAAAACCACATTACTTATGCAAGTAGCAAACAATAAGAATTTCAATGATATACTTGCCTCAAGCAGGCTTGTTCTTGTTGACTTTTGGGCCTCCTGGTGCGGACCTTGCCGTATGCTCAGCCCTATTGTAGACGACATTGCCAAAGAATTCGAAGGCAAAATCGAGGTTGCCAAGTGCAATATAGATGATGCCGAAGAAGTGGCGGCGAAATATGGCATTCGCAGCATCCCCACCCTTCTTTTCTTTAAAGACGGGGAAGTTGCGGACAAAACCGTTGGCTTTGTAAACAAGGCGGAAATAGAAAAACGAATCAATAATCTTTTATAGTTATTATGAAAAAACTAATTATCGTTCTTGCAGCTCTCTGCATGACTGTTGCCGCTCATGCCCAATTCGGCGTGATGGCCGGTGTAACCTCCACAGAAACTGACATTAAAGATGCAGCAGCCAAAATCGGTGATGTAACTCAGTACCATGTCGGTGTTGCCTTTAAAATCAATCTTGGTTTAATTGCCATTCAACCCTC
>JAAZIW010000037.1 GCA_012800665.1 Rikenellaceae bacterium | reverse complement strand
CTTAGCATTAAGTTCAGCTTCGACCAGAATGTAAAGACGAGTTCTTCTTCCATCTCCCTTCTCAGCTTAAACCCTGAGGCTTCTATAGACAAACTCTTTGCATATGGGGAGGAGGTTACGGTGGAACTTTCCGCTTTGTCCGAGGAGGGCTCCTATACCCTTACCATTCCCGCAGGAGTAGTGAAAGGTTTTAAGAAGAATCAGGAAGGAGCTGCGCAGATAGTATATACTTTTAAAACCGTAAAAGACCCCGATGTCATACCTCCGGATTTTGATTTCCTTGCCGAAGTCAAGCTTCCTGACAACGAAGCCGTGGCTTTTGCACGTATGTTGGGAATGGGGTGGAATCTTGGCAATCAGTTTGATGCCACAGGTGGAAGCGGACTTGACAGCGAAACCAGCTGGGGTAATCCGAAAGCCACACAAGCCACTTTCGATAAGCTGAAAAGCTATGGCTTTAAGTCGGTGCGCATACCTGTGACTTGGCAGAAGCATATGGGCGAAGCTCCTGATTATAAGGTAGATAAGGCATGGATGGAGAGAGTTTATGAAGTAGTGGGCTATGCGCGCAAGGCGGGGCTTTTTGTAATTCTCAATATGCATCACGATGATTCCTCGAAAGGGGGATGGTTCAGTTTGCTGAAAGCAGTGGCGGGCGAAGATTTCAAGAACGCCATGAAAGCCCAATATACTGCCCTTTGGAAGCAAATTGCAGAGCGCTTTAAGAATGAGGGCGATTACCTTATTTTAGAGGCCTTCAATGAGCCCCACGCAGGAGATAATTGGGCAAGCGACGATATAAGGTATCATAATCTCTTGAATGAAATTCTCCAGCTCTTTGTGGATACGGTAAGGGAAAGCGGCGGCAATAATGCAACGCGCTGGCTTGGGATTCCCTGTTATTCCTCCAATCCCAATTATGCCCTTAAATATTTGGTTCTTCCAAAAGACAAGGTAGCGGGCAGGCTTGCAGTAAGCTTCCATTGTTACGACCCTTATCATTATTGCCTTGCGCCGCAGGACACCCCGTACGGACGCAGCAAATGGGGTCACACAAGCGGTTCGCAAACCGATGAGCGCGACTTTGTAATACTTTATTATAAACTCAAAACCAAGTTTATAGACAATAATATTCCGCTTTATGCCGGCGAAACAGGCTGCGTGAACAGAGGCAATGCCATCGAGCGGGCTTTCCAGCAGTATTATTTGGAATTTACCTGGAAAACCGCCAAAGAATATGGCATAGCTCCTTTCCTCTGGGATAACGGTATAGCCGGCTTCGGTAACGAAACCCACGGTTTCGTGGATCATGGCACAGGGGAGTATGTCAGCTATAAAGCGGCCGATGGCTCCACATTCTCGAGCGCCGAAACATTGTCGCGCATGAACAAGGCTGTAAATATCTCCAATCCTACTTATACACTTGAATCCATTTATAATTCTGCGCCTTAGATATATGAAAATTAAAAACTTAATCTTTTTAGCCATTGCTGCATCCATTGCCTGCAGCAGCCCTCGACAAAATGTCATGAAAACACTATCGGAAGCATCTCGAAAAGGAAAGTTCCTCTTCGCTCATCAGGACGGACTTTCTTATGGCAAGTATTGGACAGTAAAAGATGTTTTAAACGATCCTGTTAACCGCAGCGATGTTAAAGATGCCTGCGGGAGTTTTCCTGCCATTGCCGGCTTCGACCTCGGAGGAATAGAACTCGGGGACAGCGCCAATTTGGATTCTGTATCTTTCGAATTCATGCGCCGTGCCGCTAAAAAGCATATTGAGCGCGGAGGGCTTGTAACAATCAGCTGGCATATGCGTAATCCCCTCACAGAAGGTACTACATGGGATGTTTCGTCTAATAGAGTTGTGGAAAGCGTGTTGGAAGGGGGAGAAAATCACCAAAAATTTATGGAGTGGCTTGGCAGAGGGGTGGAGTTTTTGAAGAGCATGGAAGGCATACCCATTATTTTTCGCCCTTGGCACGAGAATACTGCGGATTGGTTCTGGTGGGGAAGTCCCTACTGCAACCCTGAGCAGTTCAGGGCTTTATGGGCTCTTACTTATGAGGCTTTTAAAGAGGTGGATAATTTGATTTGGGCTTTTTCTCCTACCGGCAAATGCGGAGAAGAAGAATATATGAAGTTTTATGCGGGTGATGATATGGTGGATATAGTGGGCTTCGACCTTTACCAGTCCGGATTCAATCCTGATTCTGTTGAGAAGTATATAGAATTAATGCAGTCGGCGTTAGAAATGGTGTCGAAGATAGCTAAGGAACGCGGAAAACTTTACTGTGTGGCAGAGACCGGCTTGGAGGGCGTTCCCGACCTGCAGTGGTGGACAGGCACTCTTTTGAAAGCTCTTGAGGGCTACAATCCCTGTTATGTGCTGGTTTGGCGCAATGCATGGGAGAGGCCTGAGCATTATTATGCTCCTTTCAAGGATAGCCACGATTCCGAAGATTTCCGCTCGTTTATAGCTTCGGGACGAGTACAAATGCTTGACGAATAATTTTTTATATGAATTTAACAGCTGTTCCGCCCAAGCCGAGGCTGAGTGAAAAAATAGGATACGGTTTAGGAGACTTTGCTTCCAGTATGTTCTGGAAAATCTTCTCCTATTATCTTCCTATATTTTATTCTGATGTTTTCGGACTCAAGGCTCAGCACGCGGCGCTTCTTCTGCTTGTTACTAAACTCTATGATGCCATTACAGATCCCATTATGGGAATCATTGCAGACCGCACTAATAGCAAATGGGGAAAATACCGCCCGTATCTGCTTTGGATGGCGCTCCCGTTTGCAATAATCGGTTTGTTTTCATTTTACACCCCTGAGTGGGGTTATACGGCCAAACACATCTACGCCTATGTAATGTATATACTTATGATGACCGTTTATACGGCCATTAATGTACCTTACGGTGCAATGCTTGGCGTGGTAAGCGCAGACCCCCGCGAAAAAAGCGTATTCTCCTCTTTCCGCATGTTTTTTGCCTATATAGGCTCTTTCCTGACAATGGGGATTTTCGCTATTTTCGAAAAGAGCATTTCAGGCAAGACCAATGCGGCAGGCGAGTTGATTAAAGGTGTGGGAGACGCTTCTCCGGCTTCATGGTTTTTTGTGGTGGCTATTATTGCGGCAATTTGTTTTGTGTCATTTTTGGGATGCTTTGCGCTTACGCGCGAGAGGGTTCAGCAGGATGAAAAGGCTTCGGGCGGGGATTCGATAAAGTCTGATCTTAAGGCTCTGTTTGGAAACGGCCCCTGGTGGCTGTTGCTTGGAGGGGGAGTGGGCATATTGCTTTTCAACTCCATACGCGGCGGCTCAGCTGCTTATTACTTTGCTAACATATTAGGTGTCAGCCCCATACTTAGTTGTGCGGTATATCTTATGATAGGAGAGATAGCTCAGCTGCTTGGTGTGCTTTTAGCTGTTCCCGTGTCAGATAAAATAGGAAAGAAAGCTACTTTTATATCGGTGCTGCTTACCATTACTGTGCTTTCGGTGCTGATATGGTTCCTGCCGCAGAATAATTTCGGCTTTTGGATGCTCATTGTACTCCAAATACTCATCTGCGTTGCCGTAGGCATAAATTCTCCTATGCTTTGGAGCATGTTTGCCGATGTTGCCGATT
Organism: Rikenellaceae bacterium; assembly: GCA_012800665.1. Classification (GTDB taxonomy): domain Bacteria; phylum Bacteroidota; class Bacteroidia; order Bacteroidales; family UBA932; genus Cryptobacteroides. The sequence continues at coordinate 28,166 of JAAZIW010000037.1, read as the reverse complement.
ACTCGGAATTGAAACACGGCACAGCATCCACGGGCCTTATCTTCTCATCATCTTCGATGGCGCAGAAGTTCGGCGGTGCGCTCGGGGCATTTTTGCTTATGCAGGTGCTTGCATGGGCCGGTTACGATGCCGCATTGGCATCCCAGGCCGGCGGCACCCTGACGGCCATCAAGGCTCTTATGAGCATTGTACCGGCTGTAGGCTCTCTTTTGGGTCTTGTGTGCCTTATCTTTTATCCCTTAAACACAGCCCGCATGAAAACCATACAAAGTGAATTGGAAACAAAACGAAATAAATAGTCTATGAGCAAATTTACTGTCTTGGGAGCAGAGCTCCCGAATATCCCATGGGAAGAACGTCCTAAGGGTAGCAATGAAGTTATGTGGAGATATTCAGGAAATCCGATTATTCCCAGGGATCTTCTTCCCGACTCCAACAGTATATTTAATTCTGCAGTCGTGCCATTTGGAAAAGGCTTTGCAGGTGTATTCCGCTGTGATGATAAAAAACGCACCATGGGTATAAGAGCCGGTTTTTCAGATGACGGCATAAATTGGAGGATTGAACCAGAACTCATACGCTTTGCCACCACCCCTTCGCCCGAAGTTGGCACATGGGTATACGGATACGACCCGCGCGTGGTTTTTATAGATGGCAAATACTATGTTACCTGGTGCAATGGTTTCCATGGCCCCACCATCGGGGTAGCCTGGACCACCGACTTTAAAACCTTTCATCAGTTAGAGAACGCTTTTTTGCCGTATAATCGCAACGGGGTGCTGTTCCCTCGCAAAATCGGAGGCAACTTCGCCATGCTCTCTCGTCCGTCCGATACCGGCCATACCGCTTTCGGCGATATCTTCTATAGCGAATCTCCCGATTTTGTGTATTGGGGCAAACATCGTCACGTTATGGCTCCCGCAGCATTTGAGACAAGCGGCTGGCAAAGCTTGAAGATAGGCGCCGGTCCTATCCCTATCGAAACATCGGAAGGCTGGCTGCTCATCTATCACGGAGTGCTGCTAAGCTGCAACGGCTATGTATATTCTTTCGGCGCTGCTCTTCTTGACCTCGAAGAGCCCTGGAAAGTGTTGGCACGTTCAGGCGAATATCTCATTCATCCGCGCGAAATCTACGAACTCGCCGGAGACGTGCCTAATGTGACCTTCCCATGCGCGGCTCTCGTCGATGCTCCAACGGGCAGAATCGCTGTTTATTACGGTTGCGCCGACACCGTTACCTCCCTTGCTTTCGGTAAGGTGCAAGACATTGTAGATTTTGTAAAGAAAACCAATATACTGTAAGGTAAAAGACTGAATATCAGTTCGATGCTTTTATTTTCTCCCGTCCGCTGAAGCTTTAAAAATAGGCCGACGGGAGTTTTTTATGGCCTGCTAAAGAGGGCGTTCATACCGCAGCTGAAAATATTTTAAAAAAAATGCTTGCAAAGAGAATAATTATAGAAAATTTTGTAATACATTTGCAAAAAATTAACAGCTATATTTTTATGCTACGTGAAAAAGTATTCCTCTACTACCTGTGAGTTGATTGATTTAGTCAACTCCGGTGCAGAATTGAAAGACTTGCTCGTTAAGTCTATCGCCAAAGCCAGGTCAACAAATCCCGACAAAGACACTAATCCTGCACAGAGTCTGGAGGAGTTTTACGATTTCATTGAATGGAGTCTTACCACCCTGCCGCGTTTCATCTTACGTTTACCCGAAGGTTCTTCGCTCTACGACCATATGGATCAGGGCGTAAACTATTTATATTTCCTTGTAGACCAGCCTCTTGAAGAGCTTGAGGATAAAGGTTACTATTATCCCTCTCTTCAATATCACGAGCCTTTTGCATCCTGGATTAAAAATTATTGCAAGGCTTGGGGCGAATTCCTGTCAACTCCCGAATCGTGGAAGAGCGAATATGCCGAAGATTTTTATTCAGACCCCGAGTTCGGAGTTATCAAGGGCTGGTATGAGTCATCAGATAATTGGAAAAGCTACAACGACTTTTTCTCCCGCAAACTTGGCGATGCTTCTCAAAGGCCTATTACCGCTCCATCAGATAATTCCGTACTGATTTCACCGGCGGATGGTTATCCGCAGGGTAAGTGGGAGATAGATAAAGAGGGATTCATTAAAAGCAAGGTGCTTCTTAAAAGCCGTGAGTTCGATAGTGTTCCCAATCTTCTCGGTCCGGACAGCAAATACCGCCATGAGTTTAACGGCGGCACTCTTACCCATGTTTTTTTGGACGTAAACGATTATCACCGCTATCATTTTCCTATATCCGGTAAAATCTTGGAAATGAACAAGATAGAAGGTTCAGATGCCGGAGGCGGCGTTTATCGTTGGAATCCGGAGGCGGGGCGCTACTGGTTGGAAAGCCGCAATCCCAATTGGGAGAGCATAGAAACCCGCGCCTGTGTGATAATAGAAAACGAGAAATTCGGCAAAGTGGCCTTGCTTCCCATAGGAATGTCACAAATCTGCTCGGTAAATTTCGTTGAAGGGATTGAAGTAGGCTCTGATGTGCAAAAAGGGCAGGAGCTCGGTTATTTCCTGTTCGGCGGCTCCGATTTCGTAATAGTTTTTCAAAAGGGTGTAAAGTTCAAACTGAAAGCAAGCACCAAGAAGCACATCTTCTTCGGAGAAAAACTCGGAGAGCTGAAAAAGTAACTTTTACAGCAAATACTCTTTTCCTGAATCAGCAAGGCGGACTATAAGTTCGCCGAAAAGCGTATTTGCCCATGCAAACCATGGGCGGGTGTAACGGCCGGAGTCGTTGCAGTCAAAGCATTCGTGCATGAATCCTGTACCGGCATCGGTATCGCGCAGCTGCTTGAGGCAAGCGGCGATTTCGGCATCATCCTCGGCAGTAAACGCCTTCATTATTATGCTCATCGGCCATATTACATTTGTCCAATTATGCGGACTTCCTATGCCTTCGCCTGCAAAGCCTTTGCAGAAATAGGGATTGCAGGAACTCCAGACAAAGCGGCGTGTGTTCCGGTAGATGGGGTCGGAGGACATAGAGGGGATAAGATAGCCAAGAGAGAGCAATGAGGGCACATTCGCATCGTCCATCAGGTAGCAGTTGCCGAAGCCGTCCACTTCATAGGCATAGATTTGCCCGAAAACGGGATGCTCCACTATGGCATATTGTTTCAGTGCAGAGGATATTTCATCAGCCAAAGAGATGCAACGCTCGGCAAGTTCCGCTTCTTCGTTAACGTTAAGCAGAATCTCTGCGGCTTTTCTCAGAACATCGGCCGCAAAAAAGTTGGAAGGCACGAGGAATTCGAATTGAGTGGCATCGTCGGAAGGCCTGAAGGAAGAGCAAACAAGTCCCACGGGCTTTACGGGATGTCCGAAACCTTCGCGTGCCTTTGTGTCCAGCTGTCGGTCGGTTTTGCGCAGGAACCTGTACGGTCCGTTACCATTTTTACGCTGCTGCTCGGTAAATGTCTGTAAAATCAACTCTATGGCATTAAGCCAGTCTTCGCCGAAAACAGAAGTATCATCAGTGGCCTTCCAATAAGCATAGGCAAGACGTATGGGATAGCAGGGTGAATCCAATTCCCATTTGCGCTCGTGCACCCATGGCGAGATAGGGGAGCCCGTGTAGTCGTTTTTCCATTCGCTGCCGATGGGGCCGTCGTTGAAGGCATTGGCGTATGGGTCTTTGCAGATAAGGGAAAATTGACAATTAATCGTTCCTGCAATGAGTTTTGCCAGCTCAGTATCTTGGGCGCAGAGAGATACATAGGGGAACACTTGCGCCCCCGAGTCCCTAAGCCACATGGCATGAATGTCCCCGGTATATACGAAAGTGCGCGGAGTGCCGGTACTGTCGCTGTAATGGACGGTAGTGTCCAATGTATTGGGGAAGCAGTTTTGGAACATCCATCTTAATTTGGGGTCGGAAATTTTTGCCGAAACCTCTTCTATTTTGTTTTCCACTGCCGTGGAGATGAACAGGCGGTCTCTAACTTCCGGACGGAGACTCTTCCTCTCTCCGGAAGATTGTGCGTAAACTGCAAAAGGCAGCAGAAAGGCCGCTGCAAGGCTTAAAAATCGCTTTGTCATCATAAGACAAAGTTATGAATTTTTACTTATATTTGTAGAATATGAAAGACTTTGTCTATTATACTCCCACAGAGGTCGTTTTCGGCCGTGACAGCGAAGAGCAGATAATCCCTTTATTAAAAAAATATAACGCCGGCAAGGTGCTGATTCATTATGGAGGCGGCAGCGCTATAAAAAGCGGGCTGATTCCTGAGATAAGGAAGAAGCTGGAAGATGCCTTCATTCCCTATGTGGAGCTTGGAGGAGTAGTGCCAAATCCTCATTTAAGCCTTGTGTATGAAGGAATAGATTTATGCAAGGCATCAGGAGTGGACTTTATTCTGGCAGTAGGCGGAGGCAGCGTAATCGATTCGGCGAAGGCTATCGCTTATGGGCTTGAATATAATGGAGATGTGTGGGATTTTTTCGACGGCAAGGCAAAGCCGGCGGGTGCGGCTCCTGTAGGGGTGGTGCTGACCATACCTGCCAGCGGCAGCGAAATGAGTGACAGCTGCGTGATTACAAACGCAGAAAAAGGTCAAAAGAGGGGCTGCAACAGTGATTTCTGCCGTTGCAAATTTGCGGTGATGAATCCTGAACGCACTTTCTCCCTACCTGCATATCAAAGCGCTTGCGGTATAACTGACATAATGATGCACAGCATCGAGCGATATTTCACCCCTGACAGCCCCATGTCCATTACAGATGCTCTTTGCTCAGCTCTTATAAAAGATGTCAGAATAACGGGTGAAAAACTGCTTGAAGACCCCGATAACTATGATTTAAGAGCTTCCATCATGTGGGCGGGGAGTCTATCTCACAACGGCCTTACCGGCTGCGGCGTGCGCTCTGACTTCGCCACACACAGATTAGGGCACGAACTCAGCAGTCTTTTTGATGCAGCGCACGGAGCCAGTCTTGCCACGCTTTGGTGCCATTGGGCAAAATATGTAATGAGCGAAAATCCTTCCCGCTTCTTGTCTTTTGCCAAAGATGTTATGGAGGTTGATACCGCTGAAGAGGGGATAGACGCCATGCGCGCATTCTTTAAGCGCATAGGCATGCCTACAAGCATACCCGAATTGATAGGGCGCAAAGCCACGCAGGAAGAAATAGTACTTATGGCAGAGCGTTGCTCAAGAGGCGGAACCATCAGCGTGGGAAGCTTCAAGCCTATCGAATACTCCGACATGTTGACAATTTATCATCTATCAAACATATGAAAATCAAACGTTTAGCGCTAGCTTTTCTGCTTGTTGCAGCCGCCTCCTGCGCAGGGGGCCCGAAAGAACAGCAATTATCTGAAATCCAAACCCTTAAGAGTCCGGACGGCAATCTCACTCTTAGTTTCGGTCTTACCAAAGACGGCACTCCCACCTACAGTCTCGACTTCGGCGACAAGCCGGTGGTGCTGCCCAGCAGCCTCGGCTACGAACTTCGCGGCAAAAGGGGAACCAGATACTTCTCCAATTGGGAAGAAAAAGATTACGAGGGAGAGGTGGATTTCCATAGCGGGTTTTCTTTGAAAAGCACGACTACGGACTCTAAGGATGAAACTTGGGAGCCCGTTTGGGGAGAGGAAAGCAACATACGCAATCATTATAACGAACTTGCAGTAAAGCTCTGTAAGCCGGGCGCCGAAGAGGATAAGGAATATACTATGGTAGTGCGTTTCCGTCTTTATGATGATGGTCTCGGCTTCCGTTACGAATTTCCCGAGCAGGGGCAAAACCTTACTTACTTCGTTATAAAAGAAGAGCTTACGCAATTCCGCGTTGCCGGCGACCATACTGCTTGCTGGATTCCGGGCGACTATGATACCCAGGAATACAGCTATGCGGTCACCCGCCTTTCCGAGATAAAGTCCAGCATGAGCCAAATAGTTGATTACAATGCTTCTCAACAAGTTTTTTCACCCACGGGAGTGCAGACTGCCTTGCAGATGAAAAGCGATGACGGCCTTTACATCAATATCCATGAGGCGGCGGTGGTGGATTATCCCGCAATGAGCCTTAATTATGAGCCTAAAACCCGCACTTTCGTAAGCTGGCTTACTCCTGACGCCGAAGGTTGGAAGGGTCGCATGCAGGCTCCCTGCACCAGCCCCTGGCGTACCGTAATGGTAACAGATGATGCCCGCGAAATATTGGCATCCAGGCTCATCCTCAATCTTAATGAGCCCTGCGCTATTCCGGACGCCAAAGAATGGGTGCATCCGGTTAAATACATGGGCGTATGGTGGGAGATGATAACAGGTAAGAGTTCTTGGAGCTATACCGATGATTTTTCTTCCATTCAGCTTGGTAAAACCGATTACAGCACCGCAAAGCCTCACGGCAGGCATGGCGCAACCACTGTCAATGTAAAACGATATATCGATTTCGCCTCTGCACATGGCTTTGATGCCCTGCTTGTAGAGGGTTGGAATGAAGGCTGGGAGGATTGGTTCGGTTGCCAGAAGTTTTATGTTTTCGACTTTGTTACGCCTTATCCCGATTTCGACCTGCCGGGACTTAACGCTTATGCCCAAAGCAAGGGCATCAAGCTTGTCATGCATCACGAAAGCTCTTCATCTGCAATCAATTACGAGCGTCATATGAAGGCGGCTTATGAACTCATGAACAAATACGGCTACGATACAGTAAAAAGCGGTTATGTGGGGGATATTCTGCCGGAAGGCGAACATCACTACAGCCAGTTCATGATAAATCATTACCTCTATGCCATTACCGAAGCGGCCAAACACCGCATTATGGTGAACGCCCATGAGGCGGTGCGTCCCAGCGGCCTTTGCCGCACCTGGCCCAATATGATAGGCAACGAGTCGGCTCGCGGAACAGAATTCCGCAGCGGCATACTCCCGAATCATGTAACCATCCTGCCTTTCACAAGGCTTCAAGGAGGCCCCATGGACTATACACCCGGTATTTTTGAAATGAATATGTGCAAACTCAATCCAAGCGATTCGAGTGTAATATCTTCCACCATAGGTAAGCAGCTTGCTCTCTATGTTACCATGTATTCTCCGCTTCAGATGGCAGCCGACCTGCCGGAGCATTACGAGGCTCATATGGATGCTTTTCAATTTATAAAAGATGTGGCGGTGGACTGGCAGAGGAGCGAATATCTTTTGGCCGAGCCCGGCGATTATCTTGTGATTGCCCGTCAGGCCAAGCCCGGAGCTAAGTGCAAGGCGAATCTTGCCCTTGATGGTCACGAATGGTTTGTGGGCGGCGTTACCGATGAAAATGCCCGTGACTTAAGCTTTGATTTAAGTTTCCTTGAGCCCGGAAGGGTTTATACAGCAACCATTTATGAGGATGCTCCCGATGCCGATGGAATAGCGGAGTCTCCTTCTTTCAATCCCGGCTACAGCATCAGGACCCTTCAGGTGAGCTCTACCGACAGGCTCGAAATGCATCTTGCCAGAAGCGGTGGTTTTGCAATCTCCCTTAAATAAAACTAAAACTCTTATAAAACCCAAGCACATGTTTAATAAACTTCTTTCCACCCTCGGCCTTGCTGCTGTTTGCACTTTGGCCCTTGCTCAGGAGCTTCCTTTTCACAGGGATGTGAATGCCACCAAGGTAAACGCCTCCACATGGCGCACGGAGCTTATTTTCTATACGACCGAGCAGGAAGCGCTTACAAAGACATTTGAGCAAAGCCCCTTTTATGTGAGTTTGAATGGCATATGGGATTTTAAGTATGCCGATTCGGAAAAGACTCTCGATGCGGTGGAATGGAGCAGCATAAAGGTGCCTGGCAATTGGGAATTCCAAGGCTTCGGTATCCCTGTTTATGTAAATCATCCATATGAATTCAATACGGAGGACCCGCAACCCCCTCATATACCAGATGAAATCCCTGTAGGCCTTTACAAGAGGACTTTCTCCCTACCCGATGCTTGGAAGGGCAGAGCGGTTTATCTAAATGTTTGCGGTGCAAAATCCGGTGTTTATGTGTATTTGAACGGCTCAGAGATAGGTTATAACGAGGACAGCAAGAATCTGGCCCGCTATGATATAAGCGATGTCCTTAAAGAGGGCGAAAACGAACTGATGCTTAAATGCTATCGCTGGAGCAGCGGCAGTTATCTCGAATGTCAGGATTTTTGGCGTGTAAGCGGAATTGAAAGGGATGTTTATTTATCGACCGAGCAGATAAAGGACGATGTTGATTTAAAGATTGTTTCCACCCTGGATGAGAATCTTTCCGACGGCCTTTTCAGCTTGAAGGTATCTTCTTCTCTCACACCATATTACAAACTTCTCGACAAAGACGGCTCGGTGCTTGCCGAAGGCCTTGCAGATGTGGATAAACTCAAAATTCCCAATGTCCGCCATTGGAGCGCCGAAAGCCCCGAACTCTATACTCTTATTGTTAAGATAGGGGAGGAATACACCCGTTTCAATGTGGGTTTCCGCAGGCTTGAGATAAAGGGCAATGTGTTTTATTTTAACGGGCAGCCGGTTAAGTTTAAGGGTGTTAATATCCACGAGCATCACGAGTTTACCGGTCATTATATAACGCGCGACTATATGCTGGATAATTTAAAGCGCATGAGGGAGCTCGGCATAAACGCCATCCGCACCGCCCATTATCCGCAGCCGCGCTTTTTCTATGAACTTTGTGACAGTCTTGGCTTTTATGTATACAGCGAGGCCAATATCGAAAGCCACGGCATGGGCTATGGCGAGCGCTCTCTTGCCAAAGACCCTGCTTGGTATGCAAAGCATCACGACCGCGTTATGAATATGTATATGCGCACGGCCAATTATCCTTGCGTGAATATACTTTCGCTTGGCAATGAGGCCGGGGATGGCATTAACTTCGACAAGACTTATGATATACTCAAGGATTTTGAACGGGATGGTCAGAACAGACCTGTGGTGTATGAAAGGGCAAAGGGCGGACGCAATACCGACTTTTTGAACCCCATGTACCCCGATGCCGCCTGGCTGCGTAATCAGGGGCTTCTGCCGTCTGAAAAACCGGTAGTGCTGTGCGAATATTCGCATGCCATGGGCAACAGCAACGGCTCTTTCGATTATATGTGGGATGAATTCTATAAATTCACCAATCTGCAGGGAGGATTTGTTTGGGACTGGATGGATCAGGGCATAGCCGCAGTTGATGCTAAGGGTAAAAAGTTCTGGAAGTATGGCGGTGACTATGGCGATCCGGAAAAAGACCCCAAGGGTTGGTGGAAAGACCGCAATTTCTGCTGCAACGGCATGGTTAACCCGGACCTTTCTGTTCATCCGGGCTCCTGGGAGATAAAGCATTTTTATCAGGAAGTGAGCGTTACCAAAGCAGAGGATGGCTTCAGGGTATTCAACCGCCATTATTTCATTCCTCTCGACCATAAGCTGCAGTGGGAGATTACCGAGGACGGCAAGGTGATTGGGAATGGCTCTTCACATCTTGTCACTGCTCCTCAAAGTTCCGAACTTTTTGCTGTGGTTCTTCCGGAGATGAATCCGACAAAGAGCTATTACATTAATTTCAAGACTCTTACTTTAAGTGCGAATGAACTTCTTCCGGAAGGCTATCCTATTGCCACCGACCAAATTCTTCTTCAGAAAGGCGTTAAACCCGAGGCTGCCCCCTGTCGCCTATAAGGTTAAAGTTACCCATAAAGGCGAGCGCATTGTGCTTAGGGGATGCAGGGGCAAGGTGGTGGTGAATACTTCTACCGGCTTTGTCGAGCAATACAGGCTCGGTTGGAGAAATGTTATTGACAGGAAATTCGGCCTAAGGCCCAACTTCTGGCGTGCTCCCAACGACAATGAATGGGGGAATGGCGGTCCTATACGCCGTTATGCCGCATGGAAAGACTCCCTTTCGATATTGAAAGTCGATTGCTCCCAAGATGAGTATGGCGCAGCGGTTTTAGTGAGCTATGGCCTGCCGGAAGGTTGCAGCATGGATGTATCTTATAAATTGATGGCCGGCGGCATCCTTAGGATAGATGCTTCCTTCCATAAGGGAGATAAGCATGTGGATATTCCTCGTATCGGCTTCCGCACGCGTATGAAAGCGAGATACGACCGCTTCAGCTATTTTGGAAGAGGACCTCATGAGAATTATTCCGACCGCTTCGCTTCTTCTTGGGTAGGGATTTATGAATCGCGCGCAAGCGAGGAGCTTTATCCTTATGTGCGTCCGCAGGAAAGCGGCCATCATACCGGTGTGGAATGGTTGAAGATAGGTCCTGTGAGAATAAGCGCTCCTCAGGATTTCGAATTCAATGCCTTGCGTTGCAGCATAGAAGATTTGGATCCGCGGGAAGCTGATGGCAGCCGCATTTGGGGGCATGTGAACGAAGTTCCGCTGCGTCCCTATGTGGAGCTTTGCTTAGATGGCTTTATGACCGGAGTGGGAGGCTATAACTCCTGGGGCTCGAAACCTGAGCCGGACCGCAGCGTTTGGGCAGACCGGGATTATTCCTTCAGTTTGATTTTCTCACGAAAGTAAAATAAAAAAATGAGCTGTGACCTTCTCAGGCAACAACTCATCTAACCACATAATTAATAACACTAAAACTAATAACCAATAGGTTGACGGATAAGAACTATCGCTGACTCAACCCAATGCAAAGGTACAACAATTTTTCTAATATCCAAACTTTTTTAAAAAAATTTTGAAAATTTTTTAATTATTCCCCTTTTTTACCGTGCTGGCATTTGATTTGTTAGAGCTATAAATATGAGAAAGTCCTTTATAACCATCGCTGCTGCTGTTTTATTGCTTTCGAGCTGCGGCACGAACCCGAAAGTAAATTCCGAGCATGTTCGCATGGCAGGCGACTCGCTAATTGTAAATACCGAAGTTCTCGGAGCCTCAATCGAAGGCTACAGAGGGGCGGTTCCGTTGGAAGTGGTGGTAATAAAAGGAAAAATAGCGGATATTCGTGTACTGCCTAACGACGAGACTCCGCGCTATCTTAATCGCGTCATGTACGGCCTCAAAGACAAATGGCTCGGCAAGACCATCTCCAAAGCCTATAAAACCGAAGTCGATGCCGTTTCCGGCGCCACCTATACCTCCGAAGCCATAATATCCAATATGAAACTCGCCCTTGAGGAGTTGCAAAAGAAGTAGTCAGATAGTTTTAAATTTCTGTAGATTCGCATTTATTTCCATTGTACTTCTAGAAGATTTTATCATAGATACGTTTAGGCGAAAATTCGATGAAATGAAGGAAAATATCTTTTTCCTCTATTCATATAGTTTTGAATTGTATTCAGATTGAAAAGATGGTGAATCAATTCAAATCAATATGCTATATTTTTACTTATAACTTATTATAAAGCAAGGTATTAAAAAGAATCAACAATTTTTTTTGGGGATATTAGTAGATTTTTATATTCAAAAATCAACTACAAAAAACGGCAAAATTTGGGAAAATCGCACTTTTATTTTCTCCTTATTTTTATCCAAAAACAGCAATACGCAAATGTTAAATGTAGTATAGTACTACTTTTTGAAAAGCTGTAATAATTATAGAAATATAATTTAATATTTTTGCATAGAGAGAATAACACTAAATCAATATCTATGCAAAGAATTTTATTTGCGTTTTATTTGCTTTTGAGCGGGTCTGTTATTTCATTGGCATCAACAGGTGTTTCAGTGACAGGATATGATAAGGTTTCAAACAATGCAGCCGTAATCAAGACTAATGATGGAGGTTCATTACTTATTAAACTTTGCTCTCCTTCTATTATTAAAATTCATCGTTCTTTTGATGGATCATTTCCTGAGGGTTGTATAGAAGGCACGTTTCGTCCTACTCCGGCAGTTGTAAGAGAGGAGATTGTCCCTGTTACGCTTGAAATCAACGAAAGCAATTCCAATTTAGAAATATTTACCTCTGAAGTAAGAATATGTATTGATAAATCTCCCTTCAAACTGAAATTATACGATACTTACCAGAAACTTTTGGTTTCAGATGCCGATGAAGCTTACCTGAATGAGAATGGAAATATCACTTGCTCAAAAATTTTGGCGCAAGGAGAAGAAATTTTCGGATTAGGAGAAAAGGGCGGAAGATTAAGTCGAACAGGACAAACATTCAAGATGTGGAATAGCGATAAACCTTGTTACTGCATCAGTGAAGATCCTTTATATAAAAGTATTCCATTCTTTTTAAGTAATCGTGGGTATGGGATTTTCTTTGACAATAGTTATAAAACTGTTTTTGACTTTGGTGACAGAAAGCAGAACTGTTATTCTTTTTCTGCCCCGGGAGGAGAAATGGAGTACTATATTATCGTTGGAAAAGAATACAAAGATATTATAACCAAGTATGCCGACTTAACAGGTCATCCAGTTATGCCCCCAAAGTGGGCATTGGGTTTTTCTCAATGTAGAGGATTGTATACGCGTGAAGATCAAGCTCGTGAAGTCGCCGCTAAATTCAGAGAACTTCAGATTCCTTGCGATATTATTTATCAGGATATTGGCTGGACAGAGTTCCTTCAGAATTTCGAATGGAGGCCTGGAAATTACACAAATCCTACGGATATGACCAAAACTCTTCACGACATGGGTTTCCATATTATCGTTTCTCAAAATCCGGTAATTTCTCAGGAAAACTCGGTTCAATGGGAGGAAGGAAATCGTCTTGGCCTTTTTGTTAAAGATATTAGAACCGGAAAAACATATGATATGCCGTGGCCTTGGGGAGGTAATTGTGCTGTTGTTGATTTTACAAATCCTAATTCTGCCAAGTGGTGGGGTGACTATCAACAAAAAGCCATAGATGATGGTGTGGATGGATTTTGGACAGATATGGGAGAACCTGCATGGAGTAATGAGGAAGAAACAGACCGTTTGAATATGATTCATGCAGAAGGCCCTCACGACAAGATTCATAATGTTTACGGTTTATATTGGGACAAAGTTGTTACAGAACAGTTCAATCAGAAAAACCCAAACAAACGACTGTTTCAAATGACGCGTTCGGCATTTTCAGGAATGCAACGGTATGCTTTCTCATGGACTGGAGATAGCGGTAGTTCCAAGGCTATGACAGACAGTTGGGAACAGTTCTCTTATCAAATTCCCATGATGCTTTCTGCCGGTCTTGCTTGTGTTCCATTTATAACCGGAGATATTACGGGATACTGTGGTTCCATTGAAGATTATGAAGCCGCAGCGGAGTTATATGTTCGATGGATGCAATTCGGCCTTTTCACTCCGCTTAGTCGTTCTCATCACGAAGGTGATACGGCAGTGGAACCATGGATGTTTGGTAATGAGGCAATGTCCGCAGCTAAGAAGGCAATAGAATTGAAGTATTCTCTAATGCCCTATATCTATACGTATGCGCGAGAGGCTTATGATCTAGGATTGCCGTTAATGCGTGCAATGATGCTGGAATTCCCAAAGGATAGTGAATGTATTCGTACTGATTTTCAATTCATGTTTGGGGCGGAACTTCTTGTAGCGCCTGTGATTGAGGAGGGTCAAGTTACTCGTGAGGTGTATTTTCCGAAGGGAAAGTGGTATGATTATTATACTCACAAGATTATTGACGGAGGTTCATACAGAGAAGTACCGGCTCCTTTAGATAGGACTCCATTGTTTGTTAGAGCCGGTTCCATAGTTCCTACTTGTGCTCCTATGCAATATACTTCTCAAAATCCTGAAGCAGACATAAATATTGATGTTTATCCGCAAAGGGGTAAAAAAGCACAGTTTACCCTGTATGAAGATGATGGGGAATCATTAGATTATCAAAGGGGCATTTGTTCTAAAAGAACGATTTCGGCTTTGCTGAAAGACAATTTGCTTACTGTTGTTGCCGAACCGGCAAAGACAGAATCTTTTAATGGTGCGATTGGTAAAAGAAACCTAATATTCCGTATAGTCCTTGAAACTAATCCAAAGAAATGTATTGTAAACGGGAAAAAAATAAAACTCAAGGCAGATAGGCAAACAGGTATGTACTGTGTTTCTGTTCCTGATGATGGAAGAAGAATTGAAATACAAATTGAGCAATAATATATGAGAAGGAGATTAATTTATGCATTGTCGCTTTGTTTTCTTGTTTCATGCACAAAACAAATGGAACAGGAAAATATTACTATACTGACTTCTCCTGACGGGACGATTATAAGTCACATTACCACCAACTCCGCAGGGGAAATTTTCTATGATGTTATTCTTGATAAAAAAACGATTCTATTACCTAGCCGTCTTGGTTTTGAGATGAGAGGAAGCATCAAAGCAGAGAAACTTGACATACAAAAAGATGGAAATATCACAAAATCAGATAATAAGCCTTCTTACTCTTTGTATGATGGATTTGAAGTGATAAGAGTGGATACTTCTTCTTTTGATGAGATATGGACTCCTGTATGGGGAGAAGAAAGCAGTATTAGGAATCATTACAATGAGGTTTTGGTCCATTTGAAGAAAGAAAACCGCCTGATGGATATTAGGTTTAGATTGTTTGATGATGGTCTTGGTTTTAGATATGAGTTCCCATGCTGCGAAGCTGATCAATATCTATGTGTAAAAGAAGAGCTTACACAGTTCAATATGGCTGGAGATTATACTGTATGGTGGATTCCCGGAGATTTTGATACTCAAGAATATGAATACACAAAGTCGCGACTAAGTGAGATTGCGGAAAATTACTCTTCGACACTAAGAGGAAATTCCAGTCAGACGCCGTTCAGCAACAAAGGCGTGCAGACTTCACTGCAAATGAAGTCGGATTCCGGTATATATGTGAATATTCACGAAGCTGCGCTTGTTGATTTTCCTTGTATGCATCTTCTAGTTGATTGTAAGAATCACTCGATGAGGTCATACCTTACACCTGACGCTCAAGGTTATAAGGGTAGAATTCAGACCCCATTCCATACTCCTTGGAGAACGGTACAGGTGGTTCGCAGCGCTACAGATCAGCTCGCCAGTCGTTTAATACTTAATCTAAATGAACCTTGCGCACTTGATGATGTCAGTTGGATTCATCCGGTTAAGTATATGGGAGTATGGTGGGAGATGATTGCAGGGTATGGCAGTTGGCATTATACAGATGATTTTAATTCAGTAAAATTAGGCGAGACGGATTACGAAAAGGCTAAGCCGAATGGTCGTCACAGCGCAAACAATGCGAGAGTGCGTGAGTATATCGACTTCGCATCATCACATGGATTCGATGCTCTTCTCGTAGAAGGCTGGAATATAGGTTGGGAAGATTGGGCAAATTGCAATAAGGATTATGTGTTTGATTTCCAGACTCCATATCCCGATTTTGATATTGCTGCTCTTAATGATTATGCTCATTCTAAAGGCATCAAACTCGTTATGCATCATGAAACATCTTCAAGTCCTCGCAACTATGAAAGACATTTGGAAGCCGCATACGAGTTGATGAACAAATACGGATATAATGTGGTTAAATCCGGTTATGTTGGAGATATCCTTCCTGAAGGAATGCATCATTACAGCCAGTATATGGTAAATCATTATATGTATTGTCTGAAAGAGGCTGCAAAACATCATATTATGGTTAATGCACACGAAGCGGTTCGCCCTACAGGAGTATGTAGAACCTATCCTAACCTTATAGGCAATGAATCAGCAATGGGTAATGAGTATCAAGCATTCGGCGGAATTAAACCGGGTCATACCGCTATGCTTCCTTTCTCTCGTCTTAATGGCGGTCCAATGGATTATACTCCGGGAATTTTTGAAACTGATCTTAAAAGCTGGTGTGGTAACAATTCCACTTTCGGAAGCACTCTCGTAGGCCAATTAGCTTTGTATGTAACGATGTATTCACCTTTGCAGATGGCTGCAGATACTCCGGAACACTATAGCAAACATCCGGAAGCTTTTCAGTTTATCAAAGATGTACCTATCGACTGGTCAAAAAGCGTCTATCTGTATGCTGAGCCGGCAGATTATGTAGTTATTGTCAGAAAAGATAAACAAAGTGATGATTGGTATCTTGGTGCAGTAACTGACGAACAAGTTCGCAATTTTAATGTTAAGTGTAGTTTTCTGGAGCCGGGTGCATATTATAAGGCATCAATATATTGTGATGCAGAGGATGCGGATTATTTTGCAAATCCTCAAGCTTATTATATAGAAACTAGAGTTATCAATAGAGAAGATAGCCTTAATATTCGTATGGCTCCTGGTGGGGGATATGCTGCGTCAATAAAAAAAATCAAATAGAATGAAGCGTCTTTTTGTCATATTTCTATATCTGAGCTTATGCTTTCCGGCTTCAGCTCAGAATCTTCATGCCCTCTTGAAAAAGCTGGATAGAGTTATAGAACAGAAAAATGAATATTCAAGCCTGAAAAGGCAAAGAATAGCTTCTCTTATGGAGGGCGGTTTGGATTCTTATGATGTATGTCATGCTCTGTTTGAGGAATACTATAAGTACGATATAGACTCTGCATATTACTACGCCACAAAGAAAGTAGCAATTGCTAAGAAAAAAGGAAACAAAAAAGACTATGAAGAGTCAATATTAAATCTTGCAGATGTATATACGTTGGCTGGAATGTATTCTGAGGCAAAAAAAGCGGCAGAAAGCGTTTCAAATCATGATGCGATGTATTATCATGTTTTGCATGCTCTCTATTCTGCGCTGCAAAAATCTTCTGCCCTTGAAGACAAAGAGCAAGAGTATCATTCAAAGATGTGTAGGTATCGCGACTCACTCATCTCTTCTCTTCCGGCAAGTGACGTTGGTTACGTCTTTGCCTTAAGTGAAAAACTCAATGAGCAAGGAAATTTCTTCGAAGCTATAGCTATTCTTATTGAAAAGAAAAACGATAATTCAACGCCGGAATCTTCAAAGCCTGCAATTGATTTTTCTTTGGCGGTAGCATATCAAGGCATGGGAAATAGAAAAATGGCCGAGACCTACTATGCCATGAGCGCCATTGCTGATATTCAATATTGTATAAGAGATTATCGCTCTTTGCATTTATTGGCATATATGCTTTTTGAAGATGGAGAAATGGAGAGGGCATATAAGTACATCTCCTGTGCGATGGAAGACTTCAAAAACAGTAATGTAAAAGTCCGTGCAGATGAATTCTATCCGCTGTTTTCTATTATTACTGATGCTTACCAAAAGGAAGTGAACAAGAAAAACTCTCTACTATCGTTGTGCTTGATAATCCTTTCTGTTCTATTGTCCTTGATTGTAGGGATTTCGATAAAAATGGTTCGTCAAAGGGAAAGAATCAAGAAATCAAAAGATGAACTTGATAAATCATATTCGGATTTAAAAATCGCTGATGAAAAGCTTCTTGAAATATCATTAGAGCTTCAAGAAGCCGGAAAAATTAAAGAAGAATACTTGTACCGATTTATGGAATATACAGGAAATTATATAGATCAACTTGAAAAATATAGACGAGGACTGTATTTGACATATAAAAAATTCGGAGAAAAGATGTTGGCAGAAGAGCTTCAGAAACCTTTTGATATCAAGGAAGAAATTCACAAATTCTACCAAAGTTTTGATGAAGCTTTTCTGCACCTATTTCCTAACTTCATACAGGATGTGAACAGTTTGCTTGTACCAGATTATCAACTTCAACCAAAAGCAGACAGATTAATGAATACAGAGTTAAGAATTTTAGCATTAATACGCCTTGGTGTAACAGATAGTGTACAAATGTCGCATTTTTTAAGAGTTTCATTATCAACAATTTATAATTATCGAACCAAATTGAGGAATTATTCAAACTGCGAAAGAGCTGAGTTCGAAGAACGAATTTCGAAAATAGGAACAATCAATCTGAAATAATTACCAATATGAAAAGAAAACTGTTAAAATCGCTTATTGCAGCTCTGTCAGTAATGCTGTCAGCCTTGCCATTAAAAGCTCAGAGTGAAACGCTTTTAGGAACAGTCAAAGATGCTAATGGGGTTCCCATTATTGGTGCGTATGTGATTGATTCTGCTAATAGTACGAATGGAGCAATCACAAATCTTGATGGCGAATTCTCATTGAAAATAAATCTTAATGGGACAATTACAGTAAGTTGTCTCGGGTACATGGATGCCAAGTACGACCTTTCCGGTAGATCCAGCATTGATATTGTTTTGTTAGAAGACACTACTATGTTGGAAGAGACTGTTGTCATTGGATATGGCTCTGTAAAGAAGAGCGATTTGACCGGAGCCGTTGCAAGCGTAAATTCGAAAGTACTGTCGGATAAAGCGACATCGAATGTAGGTCAGATACTTCAGGGAAGGATGTCCGGCGTGTATATTGTTGATTCCGGAAATCCCCAATCCGATGTTTCAATCAAGATTCGCGGTTTAGGAACGGTTAACAATTCCAATCCTTTGATTGTTATTGACGGTGTTCCTATGGTTAATATGAGTTTAAATAATTTGAACAGCAATGATATTGAAAGCGTAGATATTCTAAAAGATGCTTCGGCGACGGCTATTTATGGAGCGCGTGGAGCAAATGGTGTTGTGATTGTTACTACCAAGAGAGGAACGAACGCAGACGGAACATTAAACTTCGCTACAAACCTAGGAGTCGATACTGCTACTTCAATGCCAGAACTATTGAATGCTTCAGAGTATGCCTCTTTGAATAACGATATGATGTTAAATTCCAGTAATGCTCCTAATCCTGATTGGACAAATCCTGCTTCTTTGGGAGAAGGCACCAACTGGTTGAAAGCAATGATTCATCCGGCATTTTTTCAGAATTATAATCTCTCATATTACGGAGGAAACGACAAGAACCAATATTATGTTTCAGGAAGTTATACAGACCATGATGGGATTGTTAATTCTGTCGCTTATAAGAAACTAACCTTTCAGATTAATTTGGACAATCAAGTTAAGGAATGGATAAAATTTTCTACCAACCTGACGTGTAGTTATGACAATAAGACAAATGGAGACTACTCAATGAGCGCTGTTCTTAAGAGTGTCCCAGCCCTGTCAATTTATCGTGAAGATGGAACATACAATGGCCCAACGGCTAATTCTCTTTGGTTTGGTGATCAACAAAACCAGGTAGGTAAGTCAACCGTTAACAAAAATCAAGTACAAGGGTATAATCTCCTTTTGAGCGAAGGAATTGAGCTATTCCTCTGTAAGGGATTGAAATTCAAAAGCGTAGAAAGTGTTGGTGCGACTTTGGTTGAATCCGAGAGTTTTCGCCCTGCTTATAATTGGACTCCGGATCCTCTTCTTGAATCTGAGAGGTGGGCGCAATATTCTAGAAACATGAGTTTTCTTGCCGATAACTATTTCACATACGATGGAACATTTGGCAGTCATAGCATTACAGCAATGGCCGGAAGTTCATTGCAATGGGGAAATAATTTTTATTTCAATGGGCAAAAGAAAGGATTTCTTAGTGATACTGCCAGTCAGTTCAATAATGGAATCAATATAGAAAGTTTAAATGGGACCCGAAGCGATTGGGCTATTGCTTCCTTCATGGCAAGAGTCAACTATACTTATCTGGACAGATATATGTTTACTGCAACTTTCCGAGCAGATGGATCGTCAAAATTCGGGCCTAACAGTCGTTGGGGTTATTTTCCTTCCTTTGCTGGTGCTTGGAGATTAAGCGAGGAGCCTTGGTTTCCTAAAAATAAAACTATAACATATTTGAAGATCCGTGTCGGATATGGCGTAACAGGCAATCAGGAGATAGGCGACTATACTTTTGCGTCAGTTTATAACACCGGTCAGTATTCATTTAACGGAAATGTTGTTCAGAGTTTAGTCGCAAATAAACTTTCCAATCCGAATATTCGTTGGGAGGAAGTAGAACAATATAATGTCGGATTTGACTTATCCTTGTTTAATTCTCGTCTTCGCGTTTCGCTTGATGGCTATATCAAGAATACCAATGGAATGCTTGTAAAAATGGTAGTGCCTATCAGCACAGGTTATTCTGATATAGATGTTCCATATATCAATGAGGGTAAAATTAAGAATACCGGCTTAGAGTTAAGCTTGGGCTCTGACAATATAATCTCAAAAGAGTTTTATTGGGGAAGTAGTTTCGTCATTTCGTTTAATAAAAACGAAATCAAATCACTGAGCACAGCAGATGCCATCAATTACAATGATTCTGGTTTTGGTCAGTATTTCTGCACAAATATGGTTGGAGAACCAATCGGAGCCTTTATTGGCTGGAAAACTAACGGACTATTTCAAACTAATAACGATGTGGAATCATATGCGACTCAAGTTGGAGCAGCTGCCGGAGATATCAAATTCAAGGATGTAAAGCCTGATGGTGTGATTGATGAAAAAGACCGCACCATTTTGGGTTACCCACAACCAATATTCACAGCGTCATTTGGAAATGATCTTCACTATAAAAACTTTGATATCGAACTTTATTTCCAGGGAGTTTATGGCAATAAGATTTTCAATGTAACAGCTGTGGATATGACAAGTATGAACACGGTATGTAATCAGTATGCAACAGTCAAAAACAGATGGACCGGAGAAGGCTCTTCCAATTCAATGCCGCGAGCCGTTTATGGTGATCCGAACAATAATACAAGACCTTCAGACAGATATATTGAGGATGGTAGTTATTTAAGACTTAAGAGTTTAACATTTGGATACACGCTTCCAAGTCATATGTCAAACGCAATCAAAATGAGTTCCGCTCGGGTTTATTTCAATTCCGGAAACCTTTTCACTTTAACTAATTATTCCGGTTTTGATCCGGAAGTCGGTAATTCATCTATCGATTGGGGAACATATCCTGTAACGCGTACGTTTAGTTTTGGGTTAAACATTAAATTCTAGAGGAGGATTCAATTATGAAGCATAAGCATATTAAGCATATATTAATTTTGGTTTCAGCACTGCTGTTTGTATGTGGTTGCAATGACTTTCTTGATAAAGTACCATATGACTCAATCGGCACCAGCTCAACTCTATCTGAAAAAGATGCTGTTTCGTTGGTAAATGCCGCATATCAACCGCTTCAATGGCCAAAGCTTTATAATATGAGAATATGGTCTACCGATGTTGTTGCCGGAGAGAGTGTTGTTGGCGCCGGCGGCGGAACAGATGGTATTGAAACAGTTCAACTTTCTAACTTTACCGCGGATCCTTCTAATGCTGCCGCAACGGATATTTGGAGAAGCACTCCCGGTATCCTTCGTTCCAATCTTGCACTGAGTGAATTGAAAAAAACAAATATTGATGAAGCGTTGAAGCTTAGACTCATGGCAGAGTGTCATTTTTTAAGAGCTCATTATCATTTTATTCTGGTTCGCTTTTTTGGAGATATTCCTCTTCGAACAGAACCGATATTTGCTGGCGATGAATTGAATATTGCCCGCACTCCAAAAGAGAAAGTATATCAGACTATTATTGAGGACTGCCAGGCTGCAATAGAAGGTTTACCATATAAGGCTCAGTATAGTTCGACTGAAGTTGGAAGAGCATGTAAAGAAGCAGCAGAATGTATGCTTGCAAAAGTATACCTCACATTAGGCAATAATTATGACAAAGTGGTTGATTTATGTCAGAATATTGAGAACCAGGGCTATGATTTGAGTAAGATGGCTTATGCGGATAACTGGTATAATCCTGAAACCGGAGTACTAAATCAGAATGGTCCCGAATCACTGTTCGAAATTCAATATACCGGAGACCCCGCCGCATGTACAAACTGGCTTAGTGATAACGACAACCAATCTCAGTGGCTCAATTGTTTCATGGCTCCTCGTAATTCAAACATGGTCGGCGGTGGTGGTTATGGTTGGCAGCATGTATCTAAAGAGTTCGTAAGCCAGTATGAGCCTGGAGATCTCAGAAAGGATGTGACCATCTTTTATGAAGGTTGTCCCGACTTTGGAGATATTGAGTATGACCCAAATTGGTCTACGACCGGTCACAACGTTCGAAAGTGGTGTGTTCCTATCTCATTATGTGATAAGGTATCTAATTGTCCAGCTAATATTGTCGTGTACCGTTTTGCCGATGTCCTTCTTATGAAAGCAGAAGCTCTCAACGAATTGAGAAAAACTGAAGAAGCACAAATTCCATTGAACAAGGTGCGCAGTCGCGCCGGACTTCCTGCATGTGAATTGACTGACTATTCGGAGATGAAGGAGAAAATAATTCATGAGCGAAGGATGGAGCTTGCGTTTGAAGGACATAGGTGGTTTGACTTGATTAGGATTGACGGAGGAGATTATGCTGTGAGTTTCTTAAAATCTATTGGCAAAAACAATGTTACCAAAGAGAGGCTTCTATACCCTGTTCCACAGGTTGAAATTGACTCTAACCCTCTTTTTGTTCAGAATCCAGGATATTAACAATTAATTTAATTAATATGAAAATTATCAAAACACTTGCAATTTTCGCAGTATTTGCGCTTGCAATCTTATCTTGTACCAAGAATCTCAATGGAGACAAGAAGAAAGCTGAAAACACTCCTATTGTGCTTAAAGCTAATACTACCTCTCCCTCAATGTCAAAAGAAACTCAAGACAGCGAGGTTCTCAGTTTGACTTGGAATACCACTACCAATATGGAAACAGGTGCTCGGGTAAATTATTCCATCCTTATGGATAATAAGGGTGGCAATTTTGAGACGGCATATGAAATTGATTTGGGGACAAATGCTACCTCGCATAACTTCACCGGTCTCGAGTTAAACACCATTCTCGAAGAGCAATTCGGCTATAACGTTGGAGATAATGCGGATATTGATATCTGCATATATGCAACAATCATGAGCGAGGAGGTTGATGATGTGATATCAAATGTCATCACTATTTCGCTTTCATGTTTTCAGCCTAAGGTAACTGTTCTTTATATGATAGGAAGCGCAACAACTGCCGGATGGACACTTGAAGATGCTATTCCAATGGATCCTATTGAAGGTGAAGAAGGTGGTTTTACATGGAGTGGAGAAATGTTCCAAGGAGAGCTTAAGTTCCTTGTAAGTACCAAAGATTGGATACCTTGCTATGGCAGAGGAAATGATGAAGGGACGACACTGTACTATCGTGATCACCTTTGGGAAGATTCTGAAGGAAATATTGTAACAGATGAATCTCTTCCTCACATAGATACTCCTGACAATAAGTTTGAGATTCCCGAACAAGCTAATTATAAGATTGTTCTCAACATTGAGCAACTTACTATCACTATCACAAAGACCGGTGGACCTAAATATTTTTCAATGTATTTCATTGGTTCTGCTGTAGATAAGACTGTGAAGATGTTCCGTAGCAGTTATGCTTTCCTTGCAGGCGTTTCAACGAAGGCAGGTAGCGCTCATTTCTCTGTTTCGGAAGATAACACAGGAGATTTCTATTATGCGGCATCTGCCGACCAGAGTCTTGATGAAACAGCTGTTTCACAGACTAGCGGATATGACTGGAATTTCACAAAAAACGCTCTTTATCACATATATCTTTTTGCGAAAGAAGGCAAAGAGAAAGCGTATTTTGTAGAATTTACTCCATATGAGACTCTTTATCTGATTGGCAGTGCAACATCTGTCGGTTGGGAACTTAAGGATGCTCTTCCGATGACAAAAGCAAGCGATTATGTTCAAACATGGACTGGTAACCTCAAAGAAGGAGAACTCAAGTTCAGTTGTGATAAGAATTTGGATTGGTTTGGCGCTTGGTATCTTGCAAGCGCAAGTAATAAAGCACCTGAAGGAGTTGAAGAGCCTGTTATCTTCATTGATAAGGCCAGCGCTGCTGTTGGAGCAATGGGAATCAGGGAACTTGACCAGAAGTGGCTTATCTCTGAGGCTGGCAGTTATTCAATTACTCTTGATCAGAATAAAGAAACGGTCATCATTAAAAAGAATTAATTGATGAATTTGTCTAGCATTTTAGTTGGTTTATCATTTTTTTCTGCCTTGGTGCTGCTACCTTGCTGCACCAAGGTGGAGGAAGTAAGCGATAATATTGAGGATAAGCTTCCAAAATCTACGCTTTTACGCTCCATTTCAATCACTACAGACAAAGCTCGTTACAACCCTGGAGACATAGTGTATTTTCAGGCAGACAGGGCACAAAAAGGTCTGGCGATAAAGTATTGGCATCTTGGTGAACTTTTGGATATTATCCCTCTATCAGAAGACAACTGGACTTGGACGTTACCCAATGATGATTTCAAAGGTTATTATGTTGAAGTCATAGGAAAGAATGCTGATGGACAAATACGTACAGTCGGAGCTGTGGCTGTAGATGCCTCTAGCGACTGGACACGGTTTCCTCGGTATGGTTTTTTGTCAAAGTTTGGAGAGATGGTTACTTCAGGAAGGATAGACGCTGTGCTGACAAATTTGAAGAAATATCATATTAATGCGTTGCAGTATTACGACTGGATGTATGACCATCATCATCCGCTTGCAGGATCTGTGACAAAGCCTGATTCTGACTGGCCAAGTATTATTGGTGATATTAATTCTTTGGAGACAATACGAAGCTATATCGCAAAGGGGCACGAGCTCAATATCGCTTCAATGTGGTATGACCTATGTTATGGGGCGATGGAGTGGGCATCTGAGGATGGGGTTAGTTGGGAATGGGCAATTTATAAAGATCCTTCACATAATAATAGGGACTATCACCCGCTCTCTGCGCCATTTCGAAGTAATATTTACTTAATGAATCCTGGTAATGCGCAGTGGTTAAATTATTTCAGCGCCCAAGCTCAGGATGTGTACAAAGTCTTTGATTTCGATGGATTCCATATTGACCAGTTAGGGTATAGAGGGGTGAGATATGATTATTCCGGCGCAGAGGTGGATGTGGAGAAGGGCTTCGGTGCATTCATCTCGAAAATGAAACAGGTTTCTCCGGACAAGAAATTGGCCTTTAATGCGGTTTCTCTGAACGGACAGAAATACATAGCTTCCGCACCTTCTGACTTCCTTTATGTTGAATTATGGGATACCAGGTTTTCGGCCTTAGCCAAAGTGTTTTCGGAAAACCGTTCTTTAGCGCCGGAAAAAAATACAGTCATTGCCGGCTATGTAAACTATAAGCAGAGCGGATTCTTTAATACTCCTGCGGTGCTTTTAACGGATGCAGTCATTTTTGCAATGGGAGGAGCTCATATCGAATTAGGGGAGCATATGCTAGGAAACGAGTATTTTCCTGATGCTTCTTTAGAAATGGATGAAACTCTTAAAAACTCGTTAGTTTCATACTATGATTTTCTAACCGGATATGAGAATATTCTTCGAGACAATGTGGAACCGGTTAATCTTACGGTCTCTTCCGACAAAGTTTCTATTTCGGGGTTTGGTCCGATAAAAGGTAGCGTCAATGTTCTCACGCGAAAGGTGGATGGAAAAATTGTAGTTCATTTGCTTAATTTTAAAGATGCTGTTCATTTGGACTGGAGAGATGATTCAAGGACACAGAAAGAACCAAATGAAATAAAAGAGTTCGATATTTCTGTACGAACCGCAAAAGACGTGAACAAAGTGTGGATTGCATCTCCGGACATAGATGGTGGTGTTCCCAAACAAGCCTCATTTAAAAGTAGTGGAATTAAGGTCAGCATTATGGTTCCTTCGCTTAAGTACTGGACTATGATAGTAATTGAATAATGAAACGTTTAATAGAAATTCTTGTGCTGATTGCAGCCCTCTTTTCTTGTCAAAAGTCTAACATAAACGAAGACAATAAGGAAGAACGTGGGATGTTTGATGATTCTATTCTTCCCGAAATAACGGTTTCCGTTAGTCTTGACGAGTGGAATAAATTATTAAGCTTGTATGATGCCGATCATATGACAAAGGAATATGTCAAGTGTGAAGTCTCGGTAACACGAGATAATGATGTTTTCAATACTTCTGAAGCAGGTTTAAGATTGAGAGGTCAAACATCAAGACGCAGACCGGAAGCCGGAAATAGCGGGCAAAAACATCTTTCCGGTTCAACCAAATGGCAACATTGTCATTTCATGCTACGTTCAGACAACGGCAAAATAATCTTGAAATACGCACATGAAGATCCTACATACGTTAGAGAGCATTATTGTTGGGATTTAGCCGAAAGGTATGGTATATGGACTGGCACTAAAAGTTCATATTGTCGTCTGTATATCAATGTGGAAGGAGATAAACATCCTGCTTATTTCGGTGTTTATCTGATGATTGAGCACATAGGAGACCAATACTTGGAAGATCGAAAGGATTTCTTTAAATCGGATAAGGGATTTTTATGGAAATGCCAATGGGGGTCAAACCTCAAGGACTTGAATGATGACCTATTTAAGGTAGACGATAATAGCTCGAATGAAAGGGCATATGAGTTAAAGACCGGAAAGAAACATTTCGATAAAGCAAAAGAACAGATTAGAGACTTCATTACAAAGCTTAATACTCTTCCTGATGCAAAGTTCCCTTCATGGATTTCAAGTGTATGTGATGTCGATTTCCTCTTAAAAACATATGCTATGTTGGTGGCCGTTGGACATTGGGATGATTACTGGAATGACATGAATAACTATTACATATTTTTTAACTCGAGAGATAAATCGTCATATAAGTTTTTTATGATTCCATATGATTTGGACAATACTCTTGGAACCAGTCATAATTGTGGTGTTCAAACAGATTCCGGCCGTCACGACCCCTATAATTGGGGGATGGATCAATGTCCTTTGATAAAAAGAATATTGCAAGTTCCTGAATACAAGGCTGTTTACACCGAATATCTCAAAGATTTCACAGATCTGCAAGGACCATTGTTCGGCTGGAAAGCCAGTCAAACACGAATAAATTCATGGATCAACCTTATTCAGCCATATGTCCCAAACGATACAGGAGAAGATATGGAAATTAAGGATAGACCTGCGTCTTGGGGCAATCATCCCGAGTATAGGATTTTGTCCTATGGGAAAAATAATTGGTTCAAAGTAAAAACTGAATCCATTGCAGAATGGATTTCCAAGCAATAAACAATTATTAATCATTTATAAGCCATTATCAAATGAAAAAAATTTTCACATTCATGAGCATCGCTGCAATAGTATTGAGCGCATGCAAAAAAGAGCCCCAAGTACTAACTATTCCGGTACTTTCGGCTGATGTTACTTCTGTTAATGCTTATATGCATGGAACAGATGCAATTCTTAACCTTAGCTGGACATCTGCTGGAAAGGATGCTTCCTACAGTGTTCAGATTACAACTTCCAAAGATGCGACATTCGCAAGCGGCACTTCTATTTCAGTACCTGGCACAAAGATCTCTTTCACCGGAGCTGAACTTGCAAACATCGCAAAAGAGATTGGAGCCGATGATTCTTTTAATATGGCTGCGCGCGTACGTTGCACAGCAGAAGGCAAGGACGCTGTAATATCAAATATTGTAACAGTAGCTACACGAATTCTTGCAGTTGATCCTAGCATCGTAATCACTGAGCTTTATCCTATTGGTGAAGCTACTCCTTACGGATGGAGCATTGACAACACTGTTGCTTTTGAGAACAGTAATGGTGTTTTCACATGGACGGGACATCTTTTCCAAAATGCTGAATTCAAATTCCTCTGCTCTAAGAATTTCTGGCCTGCTATTGTGAACTCATCTTCAGATCCTTTCGAACATAAGCCCGTATATGCTCCTGCAGACGGTGAGGGTATTGATAAGAAATTTAAAGTTGCAACCGAAGGCAAGTATACCATTACCGTAAATGCTAAGGATATCAATGCTATTACAATGAATGTTGAGTTCATTGATGCAGACGTGCAGGAAATCGTTGTAAATGAACTTTACATTCTTGGCGGAGCTACTTCTACCGGCTGGAATCTTGATGCAATGGAGGCTTTTACAAAGAATGGAACTATCTTTACATGGACCGGTCATCTTACAGTTGATGAATTCCGTTTCCCTCTCCAGAAGCAGTCAAATGTATGGTGGCCTTGCTTGATGTTCAGCGAAGACGGTAAATCAATTGTTTACGGAAAAAGCGATGCCGACAAGGTGGTATATAAAGTTGCCGAAGAAGGTGATTACACTATCACAATTGACGCGACAAACGTTAAAAACATAACCGGAACAATTGTTCCAGCAAGCTAATAATTGGGTAATATATTGATTTAGGGCGGCCAGAAAT
>JAAZIW010000036.1 GCA_012800665.1 Rikenellaceae bacterium | reverse complement strand
TGCTTTATTGGGTGGTTGATATTTCCGGCACCAAACTCGCCCGCGACGGAGCGGCAAGCGCATGGGTGGGCGCCTTCATTTCGGCATTCGTGCTCGCCCCCATCGGGGCTTTCCTCACATACAAGGCCATCAATGACGTCACACTCTTTGATGGTGACCGAATAGGTACCTGGTGGCGAAAGATTAAGAGTCTGGTAGAGCGCTTCTTCCGCCAGAAGAGGATAGTTTTCATGGGTACGCCGGAATTTGCGATAGCTTCACTGGATGCTTTGGTAAAAGCAAAATATAAGGTGGTCGGAGTTGTAACAGTGGCGGATAAGGCCATGGGGCGGGGATTAAAGGTGCAGGAGAGCGCTGTAAAGAAATATGCCGTAGAGCATGGAATACCTGTTCTGCAACCGCTCAAACTCAAAGACCCCGAATTTTTGGAGGCTCTTGCGGCCTGGCAGGCGGATTTGTTTGTAGTGGTGGCTTTCAGAATGCTTCCGGAAGAGGTTTGGAGAATGCCTAAATTAGGCAGCTTTAATCTGCATGCCTCGCTTCTGCCGCAATACAGAGGCGCCGCACCCATAAATTGGGCTCTTATCAATGGCGAAAAAATGACGGGCGTAACCACCTTTATGCTCGATAAAGATATAGATATGGGAGGGATTATCCTGCGTCAGGAATACCGCATAAGCCCGGAAGATACAGCCGGCACTCTGCACGACAAGTTAATGGAGATAGGGGCGCAATTGGTTGTGGAAACCACTGAGGGTATTTTCCAGCACAATGTGGAAACCCGCATACAACGCTCGTTTATTCAAGGAAGCGAAGTTCTGAGATCGGCTCCGAAACTCACCAAAGAAAATACTCGTATAGACTGGTCTGCATCCGCCGCCAATATCTACAACTTAGTTCGCGGACTAAGCCCCTACCCTGCCGCTTGGACCACCTTGGCCACCGAAGGGAAGGAGCCGGTGGAATGCAAGATTTTCTTCGGAAAAGCTTTTTCTTCTGAAGAGATGGGTGCGGGCGATGGTTTTGCTGCGACAGGCGGAATTGCCTCTGACGGTGCTGTTGCCGGATTCTCTAATGGTACTGCCGAAGCCGGAATCTCCGACAAAACGCCCGGAACTATTGCATCCGATGGCAAAACTTATTTGGCTGTTGCAACCGGAGATGGCTGGTTTATGGTAAGCGACTTGCAGCTTGCAGGCAAAAAGCGTATGGCCGTGGATGACTTCTTGCGCGGCTGGCGCAATCCCGAAGCCTACAAGGCGGTTTAGATATTCGGGGCTAAACGCTTATACTCGGTAAAATCTATCTCCGGCATTTCTAAAACCACTTGAAATTTCGTGCAAGGTTTTTCGTGGCTAAAGGTAAAATTCCGATGTAAGAGCCTTATATTCAGGGCTTCTGCTGCCGTCTTCTTGCAATAGGGTAAGTTCTTCTTCAAGGGGAAGTGATTCCAAACTTGCATTTACGCTTATTGTAAATTCCGCTATTATACGGGAAAACGGCTTAGTTAGGGTTGTGCGAATACGGAGGATGCGAAATAGCTGCAGGCCGTATGAGGCGGCAGTACGCAGAAGTTCGCGCTCACAGTCGCTCGGAAGTATTATGGAGAGCCGGCAGGCCTGCGTTTTTGCCTCCAAGCCACAGCCTGTTTGCATCTTAGCCTTCAAGCCACAACCCGCCTGCGGATTTTCGCAATTTGCTTCTTGGTCGCTTACGGCCTTGCCCGGCAAATCCCCTCCGCTGCCGACCCTTGTAAGATATTCCGCTGCAAAGGCGCATAAATCTCTATAAGACAAGGTTTCGGTATGACGAGCTGCAGCCTGACGGGGTTTTGGATTAAGCAGAGAGGTATCGTAATAGGGAGGATTGGAAAAGATAAGGTCGAAACTGTTTTCGGGAGAAAAGCGCGAAAGCGGAGTGCACAGGGCCGTTAGTCTTTCCGAAAAAGGAGATTTGGCAAAATTATATGCCGCTTCCCGGGCAGATGCCTCGTCTATATCAACAGCAGTGATTTCGGCCTGAGCATTGCGCTGAGCTGCCATGAGGGCAATCAGTCCCGTGCCGGTTCCCACATCCAGCATCCGTTTCTCAAAACCTGTAATAGTCATGGCGGAACCAAGCAGCACCCCATCAGTGCCGACCTTCATTGCCGATTTTTCGTTTTTTACAGAAAACTGCTTGAAGCGGAAAACACTCATACAAACAAGCCGTCCTTCATGACGAGTGCACGGTCGCAAAGCGAGGCCAAGGATTGGTCGTGAGTCACTATTATGATTGTCTGATCCAAATCTTTACGAAGTTCGAAGAAAAGTTTGTGAATCTCTTCTTTTGTGGCCGAATCGAGATTGCCTGTCGGTTCATCCGCAAAAAGAACGGCAGGCTTGTTTACAAGCGCACGCGCTACCGCCACGCGCTGCTGCTCTCCACCTGAAAGTTCCGCCGGCTTGTGCGACATTCTATCCGCAAGCCCCACTCTATTAAGCAATTGTGTTGCTTTTTCGCGAGACTCACGGACGCCGCATCCGGCAATCAGGGCGGGAATCATAACATTTTCTTGCGAGCTGAATTCAGGCAGAAGATGATGGAATTGAAATACGAAGCCTATCCTTTGCCCGCGAAAAGCCGAAAGCTCT
>JAAZIW010000035.1 GCA_012800665.1 Rikenellaceae bacterium | reverse complement strand
GGCATTTTTAGCAATATACTCGTCCATCAATTTTATACCACGGTCGAGCGTGCGAAGGAATGCCATTTCTTCCTCACGGATAACATTCTCTATAATAGTTTGCTGGGCCTTCAGTTCGGGATAGGCCTCGCCCATATCTTCCACTAATTGAGCCACAAGACGGCAGAGGAAAGGTTCTCCAAAATCAAGGAAGGTGTAGCCGTAGCGTACTGCTCTGCGAAGAATCCTGCGAATTACATAACCGGCTTTCACATTGCTCGGCAACTGCCCGTCCGCTATGCTGAAAGCTATGGCGCGGATATGGTCGGCAATCACACGCATGGCGACTTCAGTTTTTCCGCTTTCGTGATATTGGTGTCCGGAGAGTTCCTCAATCTTGCTTATGAGACCGGAGAAAATATCTGTGTCATAATTGCTGTTCTTGCCTTGAAGTACGGCGCAAAGGCGCTCGAAGCCCATACCGGTATCGATGTTTTTAGCCGGCAGCGGTATCAGGCTGCCATCCGACTTGCGCTCATATTCCATAAACACTAAGTTCCAGATTTCCATCACCCGCGTTTCTCCGGTATTCACGAGGCTTGCCCCCGAGGTTTTGGCCCTTTCCTCTTGGGGACGAAGGTCGATATGGATTTCCGAGCATGGGCCGCAGGGGCCGGTATCTCCCATCTCCCAAAAATTATCGTGCTTGTTGCCTAAAACTATATGATCTTCGGGAAGATATTTTTTCCACGCATTGCGTGCTTCTTCATCGAGCGATGTGCCGTCTTCCTCTGAGCCCTCGAATATGGTAGCATATAGAAGTTCGGGATTTATCTTATAAACTCCGGTTAAAAGCTCCCAAGCCCAATCAATGGCTTCGACCTTGAAATAATCGCCGAAGCTCCAGTTGCCGAGCATCTCAAACATGGTGTGGTGGTAGGTGTCGTGGCCCACTTCTTCAAGATCGTTATGCTTGCCGCTTACTCTAAGGCATTTCTGGCTGTCCGCCACCCTCTTCACCTTTGGAGCCCGGTTACCCAAAAAGATATCTTTAAACTGGTTCATACCGGCATTGGTGAACATGAGAGTAGGATCATTCTTTATTACCATCGGCGCACTCGGCACGATGGTATGTCCCTTGGAGGCGAAAAAATCCAGAAACTGTTGTCTTATTTCTTTAGATGTCATGATTCAAATGAATATAGCCCACAAAATTACTGTTTTTTCGTATCTTTGCAAAATGCCGAAGTATGTTTTCGATCCCATAACATTACAGTATCAAGTACGTGAGGGCTCGCGCTGGCATCGACCTGCTCGAATAGCCATTGCGGTGGTGTCTGCGATAGGTCTTTGCTATCTGTACTTTTGGATATTCACTTCGGTTTTAGGTTTGGATTTACCAAAAACGGCAAAGCTCAAGCGCGAAGCCGCCGCTTGGGAGGCCCGTATGGCTCTGGTAGACCGAAGGTTGGATCTTTTCGAAACCACATTGGAAGGTGTGGAAGATAGAGATGATCACGTGTACCGATCCATCTATGGTCTTGGTACAATTCCCATTGAAGCTAAAAATTCCGGGTTGGGAAGCGCCTCCCGCTACGATTATCTCGATGAGATGGGAGCGGCATCTTCCCTTAAAACCACATTGCTCAGGATGGACAATCTTACCAAAAGAGCATATCTGCAGAGCATTGCCTTGGACGAAGTGCGTGCTATATCGCTTACAGCAGGCGATATGTTGGCTCATATTCCGAGCGTGCCGCCCATACTTCCCGACAGGAGGCAGTTCCGTCTTGCGAGCGCCTTCGGCTACAGGGTTGATCCTGTTTATGGCGGGGTGCGTTTTCACGAGGGGCAGGATTTTGCAGCTCATGTCGGTTATCCCGTATATGCCACCGGTGACGGCGTAGTGATAAAGACGGAATTCAAGTTCAGCGGCTATGGCAATGAAGTAATGATAGACCACGGCTTCGGTTATAAAACACGCTATGCTCACCTTTCCAGAATAGATGTTGCGGAGGGCATAAAAGTAAGCAGGGGAGACTTGATAGGCGCCATAGGCAACACGGGCAAAAGCACAGGTCCGCACCTGCATTATGAGGTTATCTACATGGGGCGTCCAGTGAATCCGTGGAGATATATGAATTTAGACATGTCGGTGGAGGAATATCTTGCTATGGTAAAGCATCGTCGCGAGGAGGCTTCCCCAAAACAGAAATCTTCGCTCCAACTTTTAGATTCCCGTAAAAGATGAAACCAAGCCGCTACGAATACGACAACAAAAGCATGCGCTACCGTAAGGCGCGCTTCAACTTTTTGGGATTGATAAGCAATTTGCTGAGGGTGATTTTGGTGTCGCTGTCCTTGTTTGTGGTTTTATATTTTGTGCTTGCCGCCTTCATCAGCACCGATACCGAAAAACGCTTGGCTCGTGAAATCCGCGCTTACGAAAAGGCCTATCCGAGTATTTCTCCGCGAAGCAAACTTCTCGAAAAGAGCATAGCAGCGCTTGAAGTAAAAGACAATGAGATATACAGGAATGTCTTTCATAATGAGGCTCCGAGCGTTGACCCAATAGGTTCGTTGGATATGTTTTTCGGAGCGGATACGGTGCCTGATACAAAAATTGTCACTTATACTACGGCGAAGGCAGATCGTTTGATAAAACAGTCGGCAAGGGTGAGCGCCGCCTTTGAAGAAATCTATCGTAATTTGGCGGCAAGGGGAAAGGAACTTCCGCCAATGATTCTTCCCGTAGATGAAATATCCTATCCCCAGATAGGGGCTTCCACCGGTCCGCGCCTTAATCCCATTATAAAAGCGGAAGTGCGTCATAACGGTTTGGATTTCATAGTGCCGAGAGGCTCTACGGTTAGGGCAACGGCAGACGGTGTTGTCGGGCAGGTGGTCAGATCCAGCAAAGGGGACGGCAATACGGTGCTGCTTATGCATTCCGGAGGTTACGAAACGCGCTATTGCCATCTTGAGGAAATCAAAGTAAGACAAGGGGAAACCATACGCAAAGGCCGGAAAATAGGCACATCGGGTATGAGCGGCAGCGCCTTTGCGCCTCATCTTCACTACGAGGTATTGCTGAACGGCATACCCATGGACCCGATAAACTATATTTTTGCTTCGGTTGGCCCGAGAGAATATTCAAATATGCTCTACATGGCCACATATACAAAGCAGTCAATGGATTAGCAATATGGAAAAATTATTTTGGACAATAAGGGAAGCGGCCGAAATACTTGGCGAAAATGTGTCCTTGGTTAGATACTGGACCAATCGCTTTACAAAACTCCTGAAGCCTTCCCGTACAAGCAAGGGGAGCCGCCGGTACACTGCAGAAGAAATCGAAACTCTCAAGCAGTTGCATTATCTCATTAAAACAAAAGGACTTTCTCTTGATGGGGCGGAAACGCAACTTCTTTCCGACAATTCCAAGGTAAGTTATAGGGTTAAGGCTATTGACTCCCTGAAAAATATTCGCAAACAGTTGATGGAAATTAAAAAGAATCTGTGAGTAAACGGATTTTTTATTTAACTTTGTAATTCGTGCTCAAACAGCTTTTTTGTTGGGCACAATCATTGAATCGAATAAATAAAATTAATAATAAATATGGCAAAAAAAACAGTTAAAAAGGTAGAAACCCCAATAGACCAGAGGGAAACATTCGTATCGCTGCAAAAGGATTTTGCAGACTCGTCCCTCAATGTGGGAGAAAAACTCAAGTTGCTCTACAGCCTTCAGGGAGCAGATAACGATATCGATAAACTCATTCATCTGCGTGGAGAATTGCCGGCAGAAGTGGAGGCCCTTGAAACGGAAATTTCGGAGCTTGAGGACAGGGTGGCGAAACTTAAGGCATCCGTCGAGGAAAAGAATGCGATAATCGCAGCGGCAAAGGTGAAAATAGTAGAGCACGATGCTGACATAGAGAAGTATCAGAAACAACTCGAAAGCATTACCAACAGCCGCGAATATGATTCCATCAATAAGGAGCTTGAGAACACCGG
>JAAZIW010000034.1 GCA_012800665.1 Rikenellaceae bacterium | reverse complement strand
GCATTTATACCGCCCTGCGCTGCAATGGAGTGAGCGCGTCTTGGAGAGTCGCTAATGCAAAATATCTTTACATTATAACCTAATTCTCCAAGAGTGGCAGCAGCAGATGCACCGCCTAAACCGGTTCCTACCACGATAATTTCGAGTTTTCTCTTGTTGTTCGGACTTACCAGATTAATTTCGGATTTACGCTTTGTCCATTTTTCTGCAAGCGGTCCATCCGGAATTTTGGAAATGAGTTCTGCCATATGAATTATAAATTAGTCTACAAGTTTAGTCAAAATAAATAACATAAACTAAAAAAGAAGATTTTCGGTCTCTTTTTTAATCACCCCTATATGCTCATACGCCTTATCGGTAGCTATTCTTCCTCTTTGAGTGCGAAGTATATACCCCTCTTTTATAAGGAAAGGCTCATACACTTCCTCGAAAGTCCCTGTATCTTCACCTATTGCGGTGGCTATGGTATTTGCCCCGACAGGACCGCCATTGAATTTATTTATGATTGTATCGAGTATGCGATTATCTATAGCATCCAAGCCGCGAATATCAATATGGAGTTTATCGAGAGCATATTTTGTTATTTTTATATCTATTACGCCCGTTCCCATCACTTGAGCAAAGTCCCTTACCCTGCGAAGCAGAGCATTGGCGATTCGAGGAGTACCGCGAGAACGCAGGGCTATTTCGGTAGTGGCTTCATCTTCGATAGGTATATTCAAGATTCTTGCTGAGCGCCTGACGATTTTTTCGAGATCGGACGCATCGTAATATTCAAGGGCGCAGTCTATACTGAATCGGGCCCTTAGGGGAGCGGTAAGAAGACCTTTGCGGGTAGTGGCTCCGACGAGGGTAAAGGGAGCAAGATTTATTCGCACCGACCTCGCACCGGGACCTTTATCTATCATAATATCAATCACATAATCTTCCATGGCGGAATAGAGGTATTCCTCAACCTCCGGCGCCAAACGGTGGATTTCATCTATAAAGAGCACATCTCCTTTTTCGAGCGAGGTCAGTAAACCAGCCAAATCGCCGGGCCTGTCGAGCACGGGACCTGAACTTATCTTCATATTCACCCCCATTTCATTGGCGATAATATGAGCTAAAGTAGTTTTGCCCAAGCCAGGAGGACCATGAAAAAGAGTATGATCTAAAGACTCCTCACGCATCTTTGCGGCTTGAATATATACCCTCAAATTTTCAACCAATTCATTCTGTCCGGTAAAATCTTCTAACTCTTGCGGACGAATTATTCCGTCCAATTCCTTATCTTTGCCGTCCGGTGTATTGCGTGGGTCAAATTCTATCATTTTAAAAGAAGGTTTAGCTTACTGAATACATTAAATACAAATATAATTCTTTTTTATAATTGTTGATTATAATATTGTTGTTGAAATGTTTATAACGCATTTAAGTTATTTATAATCAATAGAATATATGGAATAAAAACTGTTTATTGTTTTGTTGGAAGCCGGCGGAAAAAATGTTGATATTGCAAACGGCTTTTTATAAACAAGGTTATCAACAGGGTTATTAACAGTTTTTTAACCGAAAATAATGCGCAAATGTTAATAAGCAGTAAAACCAGCGCAATCTTAAAGGACAGGATAAGTCGCGGGAGCGAAATATTCTGTTCGGGGCTGTTTCTCTCCGCCAGATGGTTTGTAATGAGTCAAACAGCAGAGAAGGGGGTACAGTTTATTATCTTGCCCGATCGCGAAAGCGCTGAATATTGCGCTGCCGACCTTTATAATCTTACCGAAGGGGATATTGTATTTTATCTGCCGGAGTCAGGCAAAGGAGTTGAGAGAAGCAATTATAAAAGCACGCTTGGAGTTCAGCGCACAGCCGCCATTGGCAAATTATTGGAATTCAAGGGAGAATTGCTCTATATAGTAAGTTACCCTGATGCAATAGAGGAGAATATTCCCGCCAAGGAAGAATTGAAGGGGGCAATATTGTCGATTAAGAAAGGGGATAGCATTAAATTCTCGGATATAATATCAGCGCTTGGAAAAAACGGCTTCGAAAAAGTGGATTTCGTGAGCGTTCCGGGGCAATTTGCCGTTCGCGGCTCCCTTATAGATATTTTTTCCTATGCAGGAAGCGAGCCTTATAGATTGTCCTTTTGGGGAGATGAGGTGGAGAATATAAAAATCTTTGATGCCAATACCCAGAATTCAAAGAAAGAGGTAGAGAGATTGGATATAATCTCTGATTTGTTGTTAGGAGAAAATAAAGAGGGAAGAAGTTTAATCGAGATTCTTCCGAGCGATGCCACAGTGTGGTTGGATTCTTCCGATATTTATAAAAACAAGCCGTTTTTCGGCGGTTTAAAAGTTTTTAAAAGGGTTTATTTAGATGTTCCTTTGGAGGCTCGGGATAAGGAGACGGTGAACTTCAACATCTCTCCCCAGCCGATTTTCAATAAAAATTTTGACCTTCTTTCCGGAGATATAAAATTCCGACTGGAAAACAACTTTAAGGTATATATCTTCGGCGAAAAGCAAAGCCAGTTAGCCAGGCTTAAGAATATCCTTCAGGAGACCTCCCATCATCTGCCCGAATTTATAAAAGGCAGAAATATACATGCCGGCTTCATAGACGGCGAGGACAAAATCTGCTGCTATACCGACCACGAGATATTCGAGCGCTTCCACCGCGTTACCATGCGCCGCACGGTCGAAAAAACCGAACAACTCACCCTTAACGACTTGAATTCCTTTAGATTGGGCGATTATGTGGTGCATATCGACCATGGAGTTGGAATTTTCGGCGGATTAGTGAAGATGCTTGACGATAAAGGCCGGGCAAGGGAAGTGGTGAAACTTATGTATAAAGACGGGGATGTGGTGTTTGTGAGTGTACATTCCCTTAATAAAATTTCGCGCTACCGTTCTGCCGACGGGCTCGTTCCAAAAATAAACAAACTCGGCAGCAAGACCTGGCAAGCATTGAAGACGAGGGCGAAAAACAAGGTAAAAGACATAGCCAAAGACCTTATAATGCTTTATGCCAAGCGGAGAGCCACCAAGGGAT
>JAAZIW010000033.1 GCA_012800665.1 Rikenellaceae bacterium | reverse complement strand
GTCGTCAGGATTTTCGGCAAGCACGCGGGAATAGCGGCGGTTTACAACTTCCTTTATGGTGGCGTAGTCGTTGGCTCCCACAACAGTCTTAACCTTGAATTTGCGATAGTCTTTTTTGCTTGGCACTCCCCCGCGAAAAACCACACAGCTCGACACGGGATTAGTCCCTTGTATATTGGAATTGTCGAAGCACTCGATATGTTCCGGAGGTACACTCATTCCCAATACTTTCTGAAGTTCCAAAAGCACGCTTTGATGGAAGGCATCAGGGTCGGTATGCTCGCGTTGTTTAAGAGTATTGAAATGATATTCCCGGGCATTTTTTGCGCTTAGTTCAAGCAAGGATAATTTGTCTCCCCTTTCCGGCACAGTAAACTTTATCCCTTTCAATGAAACATCCGGAAGGAAAGGCACTATCACTTCCGGTGAAAGGGCTCCGAACTTACTTTCTATTTCGGCAAGGAAAGTGCTCAACACCGATGGCTGCTCCTCTTCTATCCTGCTTTTGAAGCCAAGATTCAAGCTTTGTACAATAGAGCCGCTGCGTATTCGAAGAAAATTGCCGAAGGCGTCCGCCCCATCGAAAACCAAAGAAAACACATCAGCCTCCAAATCTTTAGCGGCGGTGATTATGCTGCGGGCATAATGCTTTTGCAAACGCTCTATGCTCTCTTTATAGATTTGAGCTGTTTCGAAATCCATCCTCTCAGAGGCCTCTTTCATCCGGACTTCATAATCTTTTATAATCTGACCGACACCGCCTTTCAAAATGGATATGATTTCCGAAATCCATCCCCCATACTCTTCCGTACTTACCGCGCCTACGCAGCAGCCTTTGCATTTGTCTATATGAAAATCGAGGCAGGGGCGTATTTTTTTACGAAGAATCGTATCGGAATTTATCTTGTAACGGCAACTGCGCAAAGGGTAGTTTTCGCGGAAAAATTCCAAAAGTCCGCGTGCATGCATTACGGTGCTGTATGGACCGAAATACTGCGAACCGTCTTTTTCTAACCTGCGAGTGAGAAAAACTCTCGGGTAGGGCTCATTTGTTACGCAAATCCAAGGATAGGTTTTGCTGTCTTTAAGCAGAATATTATAGTGGGGCTTGTACTGCTTTATAAGATTATTCTCTAACAGCAAAGCATCTTCCTCAGTATCCACCACCGAATACTTCACATCCGCAATTTTGCTGACAAGAAGACGGGTTTTTACATTCAGTCTCTCAGGGGGGACGAAGTACTGCGCCACTCTTTTTTGGAGATCTTTCGCCTTGCCTACATAAATTACCGTTCCCTCGGAATCGTAATAACGGTAGACTCCGGGGGAATGCGGTAAGAGTTTTATTTTATCCTTAAGCTTCAACTATTCAAGATAGCCGGCGATGGTGGGCTCCATTTTTTCACCGCGAAGGTCTTCACCTCTATTGAGAATAGTACCATCGGGGCCGAAAAGTATAATTGCCGGTATTCCCTCAATACCATACAAATCGGTAGGAATCCTCTGGGCATCTATAATATGATTCCAGTTAAGACCTTCTTCTGCAATGGCTTTTTGGGTATCTTCCACCTTATCCCATACTGCTATGGAAAGAATGTCGAAGTTATCTCCATGGAACTTGTCATATACCTTTTTAAGGTTGGGGATTTCTCTTCTGCAGGGACCGCACCAGCTTGCCCAGAAGTCTGCAAGAATAAATTTTCCCTTGCCCACATAATCGGAAAGCTTCTTTACGCTGCCATCAGGTTGGGTAACTTCGAAATCGGTAAACATTTTACCTGCGGAAGTCGCTTCTTTGCTCTCTATGCTTTTAATTAGAGCGACAATTGATTCGTGCTCCTTAAGATCGGAATGAAGGCCGTTTATAAGTTCACGCATCTCAGCCGGTTCGAGAAAACTTTGAAGGTTTCGCACGGCATAAATGCCAAGGGCATTGTTTTCTTTGGTGAGCTCCTTCATCTTATTATTAAATTCCTCTTCCATATTGCTAAGGGTGGATTCGCTGCCCGGCATTTCAGCTGCGGCATAATAGCGCTTCATAAAATCATCATTCCACTCCAGGAATTTAGCAAAGCTGACATTGGCGCCCTTTTTAGCCTTAGCAGTTACGGAAGGGTTTTCCGAGCCGTCAAAATTGATGGTGATTGCCTCTCCGTCAAGGATAAATGAGGAATATTGATTGCCGAAAAAGGCATTTCCTATAACCATTTTATCTACAGGAAGGTCAAGGGAGAATTTGCCTTCGGCAGGAGTGATAAGGGTATCTATGCCGAGATTGCGCACCTTGATTGCCACCTCACCGGCAGCGCCTTCCGATACGGTGCCTTTGATGCTTGTTTTGGTGCTGGGACTGCAGGCGACAACCGCTACGGCTGCGTACACTGCGAAGAGTATAGTTTTCATAATATTGACTTGAATTGCAAAGATAGACAAAAATATTGTTTGATTTACATAAAAAAGGCAGCATAGGGGATTACCTTGCTGCCTTCGCTAAGTATTGTTTGAAGACTATTTACCACTGTCTCTGCGAGGGCGGCGTTCGCGGCGTTCGCCGCCATCGCGGCGGGAACGGCCGCGACCACGGCCACCACCGCGACCTGCTCCGGCTGCCTGCGCATTTGCTGATGCATAGGCGTTGGGAGTAAGGTCCTGCTTGCCGTACTTTTCGCCGTTGCAAATCCAAACCTTGATTCCAAGAGTACCAACTTTGGTATTGGCTTCTGCAAATGCATAATCGATGTCGGCACGGAAAGTGTGCAGAGGTGTGCGACCTTCTTTGAACATTTCGCTGCGAGCCATTTCGGCACCGCCCACACGACCGCTGATCTGTATCTTTATTCCTTCGGCGCCTACACGCATGGTGTTGGCTATGGCCATCTTGATGGCGCGACGATAGGAAATGCGGCTTTCGATTTGGCGGGCTATGCTGTCGGCTACGATATTGGCATCCAACTCAGGACGACGAACCTCATAGATGTTTACCTGTACTTCTTTACCGGTTACTTTCTTGAGTTCTTCTTTGAGTTTATCCACCTCGGCGCCGCCTTTGCCGATAATTAAACCGGGACGGGCTGCATAGATGGTTACCGTGATGAGCTTAAGAGTGCGCTCGATAACGATGCGGCTCAAGCCTGACTTTGCAAGACGATTGTTCAGATATTTGCGGATTTTATAGTCTTCCGCTATTTTCTCGGCATAATTTCCACCGCTCCAATTGGAATCCCAACCGCGGGTTATACCGATTCTGTTGCTGATAGGATTTGTTTTCTGTCCCATATTATATAGCCTCCTCCTTAACTGCGGGTTGTTTCACATCGAGTACGATGGTTACATGATTGCTGCGTTTGCGTATGCGGCCGGCCCTGCCCTGAGGCATGGGGCGGATACGCTTGAGAGTGCGGCCCTCACCTACCATAATGCTCTTTACATATACATTTCCGCTGTCCAACTCCTTTGCACTGTCGGGATTTTTTGTCTCCCAATTGGCAATGGCGCTGCGGAGAAGTTTTTCGAGTTTCACTGCCGGTTCCCTCTTGCTGAAATGCAGTAGGTCCAAAGCTTTATTAACCTCCACTCCGCGAATTGTATCTGCAACGAGACGCATCTTGCGGGGGGATGTGGGATTGTCATTCAGTTTGGCTACTGCCTGGTTCCGTTTTGCTTCCTTGAAGCGTTCGGCCATAAGTCTTTTACGTGATCCCATAATAGTGCTTATTTATTGCCGGAGTGGCCTCTGAATATACGTGTCGGCGCAAATTCGCCGAGTTTGTGTCCAACCATCTGTTCGGTAATGTAAACAGGAATGAATTTGTTCCCGTTGTGAACCGCAATAGTATGGCCGATGAAGTCCGGTGAAATCATGCTTGAACGACTCCAAGTCTTGATCACCTCTTTCCTCTTGCCTCCTTCATTCATGGCAAGTATCCTTTTCTCCAGAGCTTGCTGGATGTATGGTCCTTTTTTAAGTGAACGACTCATATTATTCCTGTTTATTTCTTTCTTCTTTCAATGATGAACTTATTGGATGTAGCCTTCGGGTTGCGAGTCTTATAGCCCTTTGAGGGCAGACCCTTGCGCGAACGCGGGTGTCCGCCGGAGGCACGTCCTTCACCACCTCCCATCGGGTGGTCATGCGGGTTCATTGCAACACCGCGGGTACGGGGTCTGCGACCAAGATTGCGTGAACGACCGGCTTTGCCGGAGCTCTCAAGATTGTGATCGCTGTTGGAAACGGTTCCGACGGTGGCACGGCAACTGACTAAAACCATGCGGGTTTCGCCTGAGGGCAGACGAAGCACTGCATGCTTGCCCTCACGGGCAGCAAGATGTGCGAATGTGCCGGCGGAACGAGCCATGGCGGCTCCCTGACCCGGGCGGAGTTCAATGTTGTGAACGAGAGTACCTACAGGAATTTCGCTCAATGGAAGGGTGTTTCCGATCTCGGGGGCTACCCCGCTGCCGGAAGCTATCACCTGGCCTACCTTAAGGCCCTCGGGAGCGATGATGTAGCGATATTCGCCGTCCTCGTACTGAACGAGGGCTATGCGTGCGCTGCGATTGGGGTCGTACTCGATGGTACGGACTGTAGCCGTGCATTCATCTTTATCACGAAGGAAGTCGATGATGCGGTACATCCTCTTGTGTCCGCCGCCAATATTACGCATAGTCATACGGCCGGTATTGTTGCGGCCGCCTGATTTGTGCAAAGGCTCGAGCAATGACTTGTGAGGCTTTTTCGCCGTAAGTTCGGTAAAAGCGCTTATCGCTTTATTCCTTTGACCGGGAGTGGTCGGTTTGTATTTCTTGATTGCCATTGTTCTGTCCTCCTATATATTGGCGTAGAAGTCTATCTTATCATCACCTGCAAGGGTCACTATGGCCTTCTTGAAGTGATTTGTGCGGCCTCGAAGCATACCGCTCTTGGTGTAGCGGCTCTTGCGCTTGCCACGATAGTTCATGGTGTTTACATCTGCAACGGATACTCCATACATTTTCTCCACTGCATCCTTTATCTGAAGC
This sequence comes from Rikenellaceae bacterium, assembly GCA_012800665.1. GTDB lineage: Bacteria > Bacteroidota > Bacteroidia > Bacteroidales > UBA932 > Cryptobacteroides. The sequence goes on along the minus strand of JAAZIW010000033.1, from coordinate 10,902 downwards.
TTGTTGGCGTCGCGGTCTACCACGAAGCCGTAGCGGTTCAACTTTTCGCCCTGATCCGTAAGCTTCTCTGTTACTATTGGCTTAATTATTATTCCCATTTTCTTAGCTTTATTTTTTCCTTTCTGAAAGAATGTCCTGAACACCGTCCATCAAAACCAAAGAATTTGCATTCATAATGGCATAGGTGTTAATTTCATCAACGGTTATAACATTCACATAAGGAAGGTTACGGGAAGAAAGGAAGATATTGTCCGAGTTTTCCGGAAGCACAAAGAGAACTTTGCGGTCTCCTGCTTTAATAGCGCTGAGAATGTTTGCAAACTCTTTGGTCTTGGGCGCATCCATTGCGAAAGGCTCCACCACTTTAATGGCGTTGTTTTTAGCCTTATAGCTGAGTGCGGAGCGACGGGCAAGACTCTTTACCTTTTTATTGATTTTACCGCCATACCAACGGGGCTTGGGACCGAAAATAGTGCCGCCGCCAACAAATATACCGGCCTTGATAGAGCCGTGACGTGCTCCGCCGCTGCCCTTTTGACGAACTATTTTTCTGGTGCTGTATGAAACCTCACTGCGGTCTTTTGTCTTGGCATTGCCATGACGCTGACGAGCAAGATACTGAACCACATCAAGATGTATGGCGTGGTCATTGGGTTCGATTCCAAAAACTTCAGGATCGAGAACGACCTGCTTACCGGAATCGGTACCGTCTATTTTAAGTACTGACAGATTCATGGTTTATGCCTCCAATAAAAGATATGAACCCTTGGCTCCGGGAACGGAACCCTTTACGATGATAAGATTGTTCTCAGGGATGATTTTAATAACCTGAAGGTTGTACACCTTCACTCTCTGATTCCCCATGTGACCGGCCATGCTCATTCCGGGCAGGACGCGGGAGGGTGTTGCAGAGGCTCCCAGTGAACCGGGGTGGCGCTGTCTGTCAGACTGACCGTGGGAAGTATCGCCCACACCACTGAAGTTGTGGCGATGAACTACACCCTGAAACCCCTTACCTTTAGAAGTACCGACGACATCTATGAATGGAACGTCCTTGAAAACGTCCTCAACTGTCAAGGTGTCGCCTAATTTGAGCTCTTGAGCGAAGTCTGCCTCAAATTCGGCAAGCTTGCGCCTGGGGGTCACTCCTGCTTTTGCGAAGTGCCCTCTTAGAGCTGCGCTGGCGTGCTTTTCTGTTGTTTCGTCATAGGCAAGCTGCACGGCCTCGTATTTGTCTTTTTCGAGTGTGCGAATTTGCGTGACAACGCACGGACCAGCCTCGATAACGGTGCATGGAAGACTTTTTCCATCAGCACCGAAGACGGATGTCATTCCGACTTTCTTTCCAATTAATCCAGGCATTGGTTTGGTTTATAATTGTTTAATAAATAAAATCCCCCTTTTTAGGGGGCTGCAAAGATACAATTTATTTTTCAAATTACAAACATGAAGCTTGAAGCTGAAAAATGGTTATATTTGTAGGCTATGATACCGTTGGACTTTCTGGGTCTTCTACACCTGACAATCGTGGACGTATTGGACATAGTCGTAGTTGCGTTCATTATTTATTTGGTTTTCCGCTGGCTGAAGGGCTCCAGCGCAATGAATATTCTCATTGCCATAGTGGCCCTCTTCCTCATAAGATTTCTATCGGAAGCTCTTGGAATGAAGTTGCTCAGCGCACTTATGGGTGCGGTAATCAATGTCGGTGCGATAGCGCTGATTGTTATTTTTCAACCGGAAATAAGGCAGTTTCTCAACCGTGTCGGACGTTCTACCGGTATAAGAGAAAAGGTAAGACGCCGTAATTGGCTGGATCGCCTGCTTGGCCGCAAAGACAACACTCTCAGCAGTCCTGCTATAAAAGAACTTATGTTGGCATGCAGAAATATGGCTGAAAACAAAACAGGAGCACTGATTGTGCTCTTGCATAAAGACGCTTTGCGGGATGTAATAGACTCAGGTGAAAGGATGGATGCCGAAATCAACAGCAGCCTTATAGAAAACATCTTCTTCAAGAATTCCCCCCTTCACGACGGGGCCATGTTGATAGACAATAACCGAATTATCGCTGTACGCTGCACTCTTCCCATAAGCAAAAGCAACAATCTTCCCGCCAAATACGGCATGAGACACAAGGCGGCGATAGGCATAAGCGAAAGGAGCGATGCCGAGGTAATAGTAATCAGCGAACAGCGGGGAACAATCTCCTTTGTACGCGATGGAATCATCTCCCAAATAGACAATATCGGTGAACTGAAACTCAAGCTCGAACCCCCAAAACCGCAGGAAGATTTATAAGCCGTGGACAATGCTTCCAAAATAGAACTGAAACTTGGCTTTGATCGCATCCGGCAGAGTATTTCGGATTTTTGCAGTACCGACTATGCCGCAAAAAGGGTGGAAGAAGAGCAATTTTGCACAAAAGCCGATGAAATATCCCTGAGACTCAAGCTCACCGATGAAATGAAGGTGGTGCTGATGTTCGAGGAAAACTTCCCCACCAGCGGATATATAGATGCAATGGACTTCTTAACCCCGTTGCAGGAAAGCGCCTATCACATAGATGTCCTGAGTCTGGGCAAGCTCAAAACCCTGATGGACACCACGCGCCGCATAAGCGCGTTTTTCGGCAGTATAAAAGACGGCATTTATCCGAATCTGAAAAATCTTTCGCGTCCTATTGTCAGCTATCCCGAGGTGCTCAGGCGCATAGAAAACATTATCGATAAATACGGAGAAGTCAAGGATTCCGCTTCCCCCGAGCTGCATGATTTGCGCCGCAAGCTGAAAGCGGCAGAGTCTTCTCTTTCCAAAAAAGCAAATGCGGTTTTGAAAGCAGCGCAAGATGCGGGTTATGCCGATGCCGATGCCGGAGTAAGCATACGCGACGGAAAATATTTGGTGCCGGTATCTTCTGCCAACAAGAGGAAGGTGCCGGGCTATGTATATGACACTTCCGCCACCGGAAAAACCTCATTTGTGGAGCCTCTTGAAGTAATTGAGTTGGAAAATGAAATTATAGACCTTAAGGCAAATGAGGCCCGTGAGATAGAAAAGATTCTTATCGCTTTCAGCGACTTTCTCCGTCCATATGTTCCCGACCTGCTTAAAACCGCAGCTTTTGTGGGCGAGCTGGATTTCATAATGGCCAAAGCCCGCACCTCCATGAGATATATGGCCGGAATGCCCATAATTTCGGAAGATGGAAGCCTGCGCCTTAGGAAAGCCCGTCATCCCCTTTTGGAAAAGGCCTTGGCGAAAGAGGGCAAGAAGATGGTGCCTATCAGCTTGGAACTTTCTCCTGCAAAGCATATTCTGCTGATTTCCGGCCCCAATGCCGGAGGCAAAAGCGTTTGCCTTAAAACCGCGGGGCTGCTGCAATACATGTTCCAATGGGGAATGCTGATTCCCACCTCGGAGACCTCGGAACTGCCGGTGTTCAAAAAAATCATGATTAGCATAGGAGATGACCAGAATTTGGAAAATGACCTTTCCACCTACTCCTCTTTCCTTATGGAAATGAAAAATATGCTGTCGAAAGCTGATGATAAAACCATGGTGCTGATAGATGAATTCGGCTCGGGCACTGAACCTGCAGCCGGAGGCGCAATAGCGGAAGCGATTTTGGCAAAATTAGATGAGCGTGGAGTCTACGGCATAATCACTACTCATTATACCAATCTTAAACTCTATGCGTCAGGCTCCGCAACAGGGGTGGTGAACGGGGCCATGCAATTTGATGCTGCACGCATTCAGCCTTTATTCAAATTGGAAATGGGCTTGCCTGGAAACTCCTTCGCATTTGAAATGGCTCGTAAAACAGGCCTTCCGGAAAATATAGTAAAAGATGCGGAGGCCCGCGCAGGAGAGAAATATGTGGGAATTGAAAGAAACCTGCGCCGCGTTGCAAGGAACCGCCGCGTGTTGGATGAAAAAATAAAAAAGGTAAAAAGCACCGACAAAGAATTGAGCAGCTTGACGGAAGAGTATCAGAAAGAACTGGAAAGCCTGCAAAAGGAGCGCAAGCATATCTTGGAAGCCGCCCGCCGCGAAGCGGAAGAAATAATAAAAGGCGCCGGAAGCAGAGTTGAGCGCACCATTAAGGAAATCAAAGAGAGTCAGGCTGATAAGGCCCGCACCAAGGCTGCCCGAAGCGAGCTTCAGAATTTCTTGGGAGCCATTGAGCAGAAAAAGACCAAGGATGAATATATAGAAAAGAAGATGGCGGTCTTGCAGAAAAAGGCCGTAAAAAAGGGCGTAAAGGCTGCTCCGGAACATGTGGTGCGCAAGAACGAGCCTCTTAAAATCGGAGAAAAGGCGCGAGTAATTGCAAGCGGCATGGTGGGAGAGGTTGCAAAAGTATCCGCCAAAAGCTTAACGCTCATAATCGGAAATATTTCCGCCACCATGTCCCCTGAAGATGTGGAAAGGATTTCTTCCAACGAATTTAAAGAGGCGGCAAAACACAGTTCCGAGCGTCCGCGCCAGCGCTACGATGCCGCCATATCTAAAAGAAAATTAGATTTTAAGCCTGAGCTTGATGTGAGGGGCGAACGCTTGAATGATGCATTGTATATTGTTATGCATTATATAGATGATGCCATAATGGTAGGTGTGCCGTCGGTACGGATAATCCACGGCAAGGGTACGGGAGCCCTGAGGGAGGAGATTCAAAAATACCTTAAAAGCGTTGGTGGAGTTGTTTCTTTTGCAGATGAGGATGTGAGGCACGGAGGTTCGGGCGTAACAGTAGTGAATTTTGAATGAGTAATAATAAGACTATTGGAAAACTTGGAGAGGATGCTGCAGCGGATTGGCTGCAAAAGGAGGGGCATAATATATTGTGCAGGAACTGGCGGGGAGGAAGGGTGGAGATAGACATTGTTACAAGTGATGAGAAAGGCATTCATTTTGTAGAGGTCAAAAGTCGCAGAGCCCCTGTTGCGGCAGATCCGGTTGTGAATGTAGGCTACAGAAAACAGCAGCACCTGCAAGCAGCCGCACTAAAATGGCTGCACACCCAAAAGGGCCTGCCTAAACAAGAAGTTTTTTTTGACATAATTACTGTCATCTTTGATAAGACTGACACCACTATAAACTATTATCCACAAGCATTTATACCGATTTATGTCTGAATCTAAAGAATATTGCGTAATTCTTGCCGGCGGCTCCGGCGACCACTTCTGGCCTCTCAGCCGCGAAGATCGTCCAAAACAATTCAATACGGGCAACTTCAGTAAATCCTCTTTTCTCCAAAAAAGCTACCGGAGGATGCTCGGCATATTCGACGAAGAGCACATCTATATTTCTTCGCAAAGCAAATACAAGAAACTAATCTTAGAACAGCTGCCTGAAATTTCCGAAGACCGTCTGATTTTGGAACCTTACGGTAAAAACACAGGTCCAACCATAGCTTTTGTGGCTCACACCCTTATTGACAAGGATCCTGATGCCGTTATGGTAATAACTCCCTGCGACCAAGAGATAAGCGACCTTGAACTTTTCGCTCAAACAATACGCAAGGGCCTCGACTACGCCTCTTCCAATAATGCTCTGCTTACGCTTGGCTTAGTGCCCACCAGCCCAAACACCAACTTCGGCTATGTGCAAGTGGCCGGCCCTTACAAACAAGGCAAACCGGTAAAGGCAAAGACATTCACCGAAAAGCCATCTTCCGAACTCGCAAAAGTCTTTGTGGAAAGCGGCGAATTTTTATGGAACTCGGGCATCTTCATTTGGAAAGCGAAAGCCATACTCGAAGAGATGAATAAATGCTGCCCGGAAATCACCCGCCTATGGAAAAGTTGGCAAAAAGAACTCGGAACAGTGTGCGCAAACCGTTTAGTGGCGCATGTGTATACTGACAGCCCAAATATTTCCATCGACTATGCCGTGTTGGAAAAGAGCAACAATCTCTATGTGCTGCCTTCCAATTTCGGCTGGAGTGATGTAGGCAATTGGAACGCTTTCTACGAAAACTATCCCGACAAAGACGAAAAAGGCAATATGTCCCTCGTGTTCGGAAAATCCATATTAGAGGATAACACCAACAGCATCATTTATGGAGCAAATCCCGAAAAATTGCTTGTGGTGCGCGGACTCGAAAATTATATGGTGGTGGATACTGAGGATGCGCTTTTGATTTGCCCTCGCGAAGAGCAACTGCTTAAAGACACCCTTTCCTATCTTAAATCTCCCGGATACGAAGAATACAAATAAAGCTGGACAGTTGCGCTTTTGGCAATGCCGGCCTGACATAATTCGATCCTTCGCTTGGCTCGAAGGTTTATTCGGCGTCTACTCTACGGGCGAAAAATCTTCTTTACCAACGCCGCATATCGGGCAAGCCCAATCATCGGGGAGGTCTTCGAAGCTTGTTCCCGGATCTATTCCGCCATCCGGATCTCCTACCGCCGGGTCGTATTCGTACCCGCAGATGTTGCATACATACTTTTTCATTTTTATCTGATTTAATGGATTATAGTTTTTCGGCAAAATCCTTGCCGTATTCTTCGCAGGTCTCAAGAGCTTTTTTGTCAGGAACCCAAAGCATGCGGAGACCTTCATCTACGACATCCAGGCCGCCTTCGGAGAGCCCGTTGCTGATTATTTTATTGCTCTCACCGCTCCAGCCGTAGGAGCCGAATGCGGCAGCCTTTTTGTTTTTGAATTTCATTCCTTTTATCATCTCCAACAAGCCGGCAATAGCAAAGGAGCAAGCGGAATTGATTGTAGGAGAGCCCACAAGGATTGCTTTAGAGTGAAACATCTCGGTAAGGATGTCATTCTTGTCTTCTTTAGCAGCATTGAACAGTTTTACCACCGTAAGGGGAGATGCTGCCTTTATGCCTCGCGCAATCGCCTCTGCCATAAGACGGGTGCTGTTCCACATAGAGTCGTAGGCAATGGTAATCTGATCCTCCTGATAGGCATCAGCCCATTTTAAGTATTGCTCCACAATCTGCGAAGGGTTTTTGCGCCAGATAACGCCGTGGCTCGGGCAAATCATGCTCAGCGGCAGATTCATGGCCACTACTTCCTTTACCTTGCGCATTACCATGGGACTGAAGGCATTGAGAATGTTGGCGTAGTATTTTTCGGCCTCGTACATCATTTCAGCCGACGGCACCTCATCGTTGAAAAGATTTTCGGAGGCATAATGCTGACCGAAGGCATCGTTGCTGAAGAGCACCCCGCCCTCGCCGTTATAATAACTGAACATGGTGTCCGGCCAGTGAAGCATGGGCGCCTCGATGAAAGTCAGGCTCTCTCCTGCGCCGAGCTCTAAAATATCTCCCGTTTTTACATTTATATAATTCCAATCTTTATGATAGTGGCCTCTTAATATCGCTTCTCCTTTGGCTGTGCAATAGATCGGGGTGTCCGGAATAAGACGCATCAGTTCCACAAGAGCACCGGAATGGTCAGATTCGCTATGTTGCATCACCACAGCATCTATCTGGTCCAAAGGAATCTCTTGTTTTAGACGACATACAAATTCGCGGTCGTAAGGACCCCATACTGTATCGATTAGAACCGTCTTTTTAGGTCCTCTTATAAGGTAGGCGTTATAACTTGAACCATGTCCCGTGCTGAGCTCATTGCCATGAAAAGTGGTGAGCTCCCAATCCACCTTGCCTACCCATTTTATGTTTTTGGTGATTTGCTTTGCCATAGGGTTCAAATATAGTCATTTTTAACTCTATTGCAAATCGAAAAATCCGGTAAATCCAAAGTGTCAGATTTTGTTGTTTTTTGACAGATTGTTTAGTCGTCTGTTAAAAATTTGATAAGTAGGGAGAAAATTTTATCTTTGCAGGCGAACAGTATGGAGAAAATAAACGAAATAATACAGGCTTCCGCATCTTTGGAGGGCTGCACCCTGAATACCGCGGAATATGCTCTGCTGCTCAATGAGGGCATAAGTTCCGCAGGCAAAACAATAGATGAACAACTGCTCTGCCTCGATTTGCTTAATGGCTATAAAAAATGCTGGTCTTTTGCGCAGGCCCGCGAATTTTGGAGTGTATTCCGAATTAAAAGCATTGCAGATGTGGCTTTACGCCATTCCCCTGCCTCAGGCTTGGAGATTAAAGAAGAAAGGATTGTCCAAAAAGTATGTGACCTTGCCAACACGCAGCGTCTGCACATCCACGAACATAGGGCGGAAGAAATGTACCGTACATCTTTCGAAATTCACTATCTGATTTCGTTATCCCGCCCGTGGGCCTATGGTAATGATTTTATCGGAAGACTACTGATGAATTATCTCCAATACGAATGCCGCTTGGAGCCCACAATCATAAGGCCCTCGCAGAGAGCCGAATACAAACGCCTTCTAAAAGTTGCCACAAGAGAAGAGATAAGCGAAATTTTTGTAAGCTATATGATGGAGCATCGTTTCGATGCTCCGGAGCCGGAAAGCCTTGTGCAAAAACAGGATGGCGAAGCGCCAACGGCCTCCTTAACCAAAGCTGCTCCTATACTTCCTTCGGTTAGCGCAGCCACAACAGTTTCTTCGGCCAGCAAATTCGCCGACACAGCCACAACAGTTTCACCGTCCAACTCGGCCGAATCAAATACGACAAGCGCTTCAAGCGGTTTCGCCAAGGCAAGTCCGAAAACCACTTCTATTGACAAAAGGCAAAAAGTCGCTTCGAATAGTCCGAAAACTACTTTGACTGGCAAAAGCGCTGCCGTAAGTCCGAAAATCGCCAAGCCCTCCAGCCGCGAACTCATACTTGCTCTGCTAAGGGATCATCCTTATATGAGTGCGCGAGACCTCGCTGAGCGGATAGGCATCAGCCCTAAAGGAGTAGAAAAAAACCTTAGAATTCTTAAAGAAAACGGCAGTCTGCGCCGCATCGGCCCCGATAAAGGCGGCAAATGGGAAGTACTTACAATAAATTTTTAGTACTTTGTAGTACCAAGTACTGAATTTTTTATATATCTTTGCATCGGAAAGAACTTTCATCTCGTGAATACGAGACAAAACACGAAAGTCAAACAAAGAATATAAAAAATGAAAAAAGTACTTAATGTGGGTATCGGCGGAGTCCCCTTCGTAATGGAAGAAGACGCATACAAGCGTCTTGAAGCCTATCTCGGTCACTTCAAAGCCAAACTTACTGTCGGCAAACAAGAAGTTATGGACGAATTGGAGCAGCGCATTGCCGAACTTTTCACCGACAATCTAAGCTCCGGCCAAGTGATTACTCTCGAATTGACAGAGCGCATAATTACCCAACTCGGCATGCCTGACGGCGGAGAGGAGCCGGAATCTTCAAACACTTATTACAGCGGTCCCCCTCCAAAAGAACAGGCCCGCCGCAAACTCTACCGTGACATGGATGGCAAGAGCCTCGGCGGTGTATGCTCCGGTTTAGCTTTGTATTTCGACATCGACCCCGTACTTGTAAGAATCATCTTCATAATCGTCTTTTTTGCCGGCGGTTCGGGACTTCTCGCTTACATCATCTTCTGGATAATAACACCTCCGGCAGAAACTCCGGCAGAAAAATGCGAGCTTCGCGGCATTCCGCCCACAGCAGAAAACATGTCTAAATTCACGGCCTATGGAAAATAAAGACAACATACGCATTCAAATGCGCAAAGGGCTGCTGGAATATTGTGTTTTAAGCATCCTTGCACGCAAAGAGGCCTATCCTTCCGAAATTTTGGAAGAACTCAAAAAGGCCGACATGATAGTGGTGGAAGGCACCCTCTACCCTCTTCTTATAAGGGATAAGAATCAAGGGCTGCTTTCGTACCGCTGGGTGGAGTCCACGCAGGGTCCGCCCAGAAAATATTATTACATTACCGATAAAGGCAAAGAGGCTCTAAGCGAAATGGATGACGCTTGGGCAGAGATAGTAAAGTCCGTGGAAATGCTTATAAAAAACCGTTAATATGAATATAATCGAAAAATTCAGCATCGGCGGAATAGCCTTTGCGCTAACTCCTGAAGCTAAAACAACTCTTCAGGCATATTTAAAAGAAATCCGCCGATTCTATTTCGAGCGTGAAAGCGGCAGCGAAATTGTGGCCGGAATTGAAGACCGCATAGCCGAGTTGCTGCAAGAAAAATGCGGCAGCGAGAGGGTGGTGTCCAAGGAAGATATAGATGAGGTTATAAAAATAATGGGTTATCCCGAAGATATTGAAGAGCCGGAAAAAGAAGAAGCTAAAGAGAAAAAGAGCAGCGTGAAAAGGCTCTACCGCGATGCCAAGAATGGGGTTATAGCAGGGGTATGCAGCGGCTTTGCAAGTTATTTCGGGGTAGATGTAGTGCTGGTCAGGCTGATTTTTGTGGCGCTCTTTGCCATGAGTTTCTGGCCCGGAAATGGCGTTGTGCTTACGATACCGCTTATTTATCTTGTGCTGATAATAGCTATGCCCGCAGCGAAAACCGCACAGGAGCGTTGGGCGATTAAAGGAGATGACGGCGGGGTGGATGAGGTTGAAAGGATTGTCAAGAACGGAGTGGATGCCATTAAAACAGCAAGCAGATCGCAATTTTGGAGTGTTTTCGGAAGAGCATGCGCATATTGCATCGGCATCGTGATGATAATAGTTGGAGTCGCCGGACTGGTTGCTCTGGCAGTCGGAGCCATCACAGGACCGACGTGGTTTTATATGTCAGACATATGGCAGGATTTAGCTAAGGATTGGCCGGGACTAATCGCCTTTTTAAGCAACACTTGGGCTAAAATCCTGATTTTGATAGCTTGCGCGATTCCTTTATTCGGACTTCTCTGGGGCGGCATTCAGCTCTGCTTCAATTTGCCAAACCCAAAATGGCGCCCTGGACTCTTTCTATTCATAATCTGGTTGATAGCCATAGTCATTCTCGCCACTCTCTTTGCCCTCAGCTTCCTCCCCCTGCACTACGCTTAGGGG
>JAAZIW010000032.1 GCA_012800665.1 Rikenellaceae bacterium | reverse complement strand
TGCACAAACTCCATTGCGCGTACGCAATCCATATAAGCACCTCTATAATAATAAGTCTCCTTGGATGAAATACCCCTCGTAGCCCAGTCTTTTACTGGCGGAAAAAATTCACTTATGCCCTGTTCGCGGGCAGATGTGGTAAAGTCTATCCTGTTTGGATTTGCATTAGGGTCTTCTATCCATGGTTTTGAGTCATAACCGTTGAAAGCCACCCTTACCGGATATTTGCCCTCCTTTACAGGTTCCACCAACCAGCCGCGTATCGGCACTCCCCCAAAAGAAATCATATCTATGCGATATGTTCTGCGCACATCATTGCTCCTTTCAGGAATGAGCGTACGGCGGAAATTGGGCGCTACGGCATCCAATTGTTTGCGGGTATCCTTCCAAAATGACTCGAAATCGTCTTGAGCATCTCTCGGAGAAATTATCGCTGTAGGTTCACAGCCGATATTAAAGGCTTTTTCCGTAAGACCATCCTTTTCCACATATAAGCGCGCTTTATAGAAGCCCGGCTCCAAGCCCATATGGAATTCTATGGTATCAGTTATGCGGCCGGGGCGGGCCGTAGTCGTAAAGTTCTTGTAAGTTTCCCCTTTATCGGTTTTGAGTTCCAAACTGACATCCACCCTGCCCGCTCTCCCCTGTTTGGTGCGGACAAGCACTCGAAGAGGTTTCTGGTCATCCAAAGTATAGAGCCAGTCGTTTTCCAAAAGCGCCTCCACACTATAATTAACATTGGTATGTGCTGCCGCCTTCTTAATAATATCAGTGGTGGAAACATCCGAAACATATACCCCGTTAAGCCCCTGGACTTCTTGGGCGGGATCTCCGCAATAGGGCATGCCTTTCTCCCAAAAAGTGCCGTTCGGCTGCTTGGGAGCATATCCGCTCCAGCCCCAGAAATTCAGGCCGGCGAACACTCCTCCATTTCTGTCCGACTCTACTACTGCATCGGCGATTGTCTGATAATAATGGTCTCTGCCCCAAGTTCCCCAATCGTTACGCATGGCATCGCGGGGAAAGCCGAACTCCTCCACCACAATGGGCTTACTCAATCTTTCGGCTATCGCGGCATGTCCGGCAAGATATTTTTTAGTGGAATCTATGGAGGCCCAAATATAATCTTCCGGCTTGGGAGCCGGAGCCCAGCTCCAATTGTACGGCCATATATGTATGGTAATATAATCTATCTGCGGATGGCTGTGCACTTTTTCAAAGAGTTCCCAATTCTGCTCGCAACCCATATAGCCTTCGCTGCCGGCGGAAACCATATGATTGGGATCGCATTCCTTAATGATGCTTGCTGCTTTCCCTATCCATTCCACGAATTTTTGACGGACAATCGTATCGGCCGAAAAACAACGCGGCTCATTGGCAATCTGCCAGCTGAATATTGTCACATCATCTTTATAGGGCTTGCCTGTTATGCTGTTCCTGCGGCTTACAATATTTCTTATATGCTGATAAAAAAGTTCCTGTGCCTTTTCATTGGTGCTGAATCCTGCCATCTGCTCCTTGAAGGGTTGGTAGCCATCGATTGCGGGTATAAGAGCCTTGCCGGCTCCGGCCCATTCCAAATAGCAACCGAAGCCTCCACTCCATTCCCAAGTATTATTAAGGTATAACACGGCTTTCATATCCCTTTTGGCCATTTCCACAAGAAGATAGTCGAGACCTCGAAGAATAGTGTCGTTATACTCTCCGGGAGCCTTTTGAAGAGTGGGCTCAATGCGTGTGGGTATTCCATCCGGACCATCACCTCCCACCAAAACACGTAAATTTGTAATACCCAAGCCTTTGAGGGTATCCAACTCGGCAGTCAAACGCTCTTTATCGCCTCCTTGTCCATCGGAAGCTAAAATGG
>JAAZIW010000031.1 GCA_012800665.1 Rikenellaceae bacterium | reverse complement strand
TTGCCGATACCCTTTCTCTCATGGCCGTAATCCCTCAACTTGACTCTATTAAAAGCTTGGGAACCAATGTGGTATGGATAATGCCCATATACCCGATAGGCCTTGAGAAGAGCAAGAATTCTCCTTATAGCGTCGCTGATTATTGCGCCGTAAATCCCGAATTCGGCAGTCTCGATGACTTCAAAATCCTTGTGGATGAATGCCATAAAAGGGGAATGGCCTTTATTATGGATTGGGTGGCTAATCATACCGCCTGGGACAGCAAATGGATAGAGGAAGGGCATAGCGATTGGTATGTCCAAGACTCTGATGGCAACATTGTTTATCCGGTAGGTACCGATTGGACGGATGTGGCCGACCTGAATTATGATAATCAAGATATGCGTCAGCGCATGATTGAAAGCATGATTTATTGGGTGAGAGAGTGTGGGGTGGATGGCTTCCGCTGTGATGTGGCCGATATGGTGCCGGCGGATTTCTGGAAAGAGTGCATAGATGCTATACGTGAAGCGGCAGGCAGGCCGATATTGATGCTTGCAGAGGGGGACGGTCCCGAAAATTTAATCTCCGGCTTCGACCTTGACTATGGCTGGGATTATATGCATGCTTTGCGCGATGTGTTCTGCAGAGATTCTTCCGTACTCAAACTCCTCCGTGTAAACGAAGAAGAATATGCCCGTCTTCCGGAAGGCAAATTCAAACTCCGCTTTACCACCAATCACGACGAGGCCACCAAACTCAGCACGGTTTCCGAATTCGGAGGTCCTCAGGGGGCGCTGGCCGCCTATGCCGCAACCATCTATATGAATGGCGCTGCGCTTATATATGGCCAGCAGGAAGTGGCTTATCCGCAAACCATCAATTTCTTCAATTATACCCCTGTGGATTGGACGGCCAATCCCGATGTCCGCAGCGAATACAGGCAAATGCTGCACATTTTTACCGAGCATCCTGCCATTCACGACTCCGATAATCTCTCCTTCTCGACGGACGATATTCTTGCCCTGCAGAAAGGGGAGAATTATTTGGTGATAGTGAATGTCCGTCCCGAAGCTCACGAATTCCCCACGCCTGATGGCTGGGCGGGGGTAGAGATTAAAGACCTCCGCTCCGGCGCCACCATAGAATTGGGCGAAAATATAGCCCTTTCGAAGTATCAATATATGTTGCTGATGAAATGAAAAAGTTTATCCCGATTATTGCGACAGCCGTCTTTTTGATTGTCGCCTGCATTCCTGCCTTTGACCCCTCTTCCGTTGCAGATGCCACCCCTGAACAGATAGCGCATGTGGAGCCGCCCTGCTGGTGGAGCGGCATGAAGAATTCTCTGCAAATAATGGTGAACGGTCCCGAAATAGGGACTTACAGCGTTGAGGCAAAGGGACTTGGCGGCGTGAGCGTTAAAGAAATTCACAAGGCCGAAAGCCCCAATTATCTTTTTATCGACCTCAATATAAACAAAGGCGTTGAGGGCACGGCTTATCTTGTCTTCACATCTCCCGACGGCTCTCAAATGAAAGTTCCTTATAGCATCTCCCCCAAACAAGAGGCATCGCGCGAGAGCTTCTCCACCAAAGATATGATTTATCTTATCTTCCCCGACCGCTTTGCCAACGGAGACCCTTCCAACGACAGCATCGAGGGCATGAATCAGGGCCTTGAGCGCGAGGTGGATTTAGGCCGGCACGGCGGAGACCTTCAAGGCATAATAGACCATCTCGATTATATTTCCGGATTGGGAGCTACCGCTATTTGGCTTACTCCGGTATTGGAAGATAATCAAGACTTCGAAAGTTATCACGGTTATGCTGTTACAAACCATTACAAAGTGGACCCCCGCTTCGGCAGCAACGAACTCTATAAAACCATGGTTCAAAAGGCCCACGAAAAGGGGATAAAGGTTATAATAGACATAGTTACAAACCATTGCGGCACTTTCCATTGGTTTATGGATGACCTTCCCTTTGCGGATTGGATACACGTTTGGCCGGAATATACCAATATGAATGTGGCGTTCAGTACCAATTTCGACCCCAACGCCTCCAAATATGACCTTGCTCTCCAAGAGGGAGGCTGGTTTGTGCCTATGATGCCGGATATGAATTTGGATAATCCTTTTACCCTTAAATATCTGCAGCAATGGGCAATCTGGTGGGTGGAATATTCGGGATTGGACGGTATTCGGGTGGATACCTATCCCTATAATGAAAAAGAACCCATGAGCCGCTGGTGCCAGGCGGTATTGGAGGAATATCCCTGGATTAATATAGTCGGAGAGTGCTGGACTTCCACTGCCGACCATCTGGCATATTGGCAGGGAGGAAATCCGAATAAGGACGGTTTTGACAGCCATCTGCCTTCAATAATGGACTTCCCCTTGCAGGAGGCCACCATCGCCGCCCTTTGTGAAGAAGGGAATGCCCATATGTGGGGCCGTGGTCTTACCCGAGTGTATGAGGCCATCAGTCACGACGGCACTTACCACGACCTTAGCGGCATGCTCACCTTCCTTGCAAATCACGACCATTCCCGCTTGGGAGATACTTTCGGAGGTAATGTAGATAAGATGAAGATGGCGCTTGCGCTGCTTGCAACCACGAGGGGCATTCCCCAGCTTTATAACGGAGATGAAATGCTGTTTTCGAGAGCTTCGCAGGATTGGAATGACGGCTCAAAAAGGTCGGACTTCCCCGGAGGCTGGAAAGAAGATGTGGAAAAAGGCATTGTGCCGGACCTCTTTACCGCAGAGGGCAGGGCGGAGGCTTATTCCGGCACCGCTCCATATCCGAAAACCGTTTCACCGGAACTTCACGACTTCACTGCCAAGCTATTTCAATGGCGCAAGAATACGCCTGTGCTGCACACCGGCAAGACCATGCATTTCCTTACCCGTGACAACACCTATGCTTTCTTCCGCTACAATGGCTCGGCTATCGTGTTCGTATATGTGAACAACTCTTCCGAGCCCCGCACAATCCCGTGGGATAATTATGCCGAAATAAGCGGAGGGCTTTTGGAAGGAACAAATGTGCTGACAGGCGCCAAAGTGGATGCTTCCGCCTATACAGCGCCACCGCAAAGCGTTCTTATTTTGGAGTTTTAGTTATTTAACACAGTTTTGTGCCTGGCCTCAGCACCAGGCACACTTTTTGTATAATGGGCGGAAGTTGAATTAATTGTATATGATAAACATTTTGATGATTGCGGCGTTGGCGGTTCCACAAGTCGTGGCGGTCACCTCAGACACATCCAAAACAACAATTACCCTCGAAC
>JAAZIW010000030.1 GCA_012800665.1 Rikenellaceae bacterium | reverse complement strand
GCGCTACTGCCGTGGCAAGTCCGTTGCCGATGGCGGTACCGTCTTCTATCAGGTCGGTCTGCACCTCCTTCATAAGGTTAATCAAAGTGGCGCGGTCGGTGGTCAGGGGACACTGAGTGTAGCTTTCACCCGCAAAAACCACTATTCCCATACGGTCGGAAGGTCTTTGGGAGATGAATTCTATGGCGATGTCCTTTGCTGCGGAGATGCGGTCGGGATTAAAATCGCGGGCAAGCATGGAAGTGGAAACGTCCATGGCAAAGATAATGTCTATGCCCTCCGTGTCCACCTTTTCCACCTTGGAAGATGAACGCGGTCTTGCAAGAGCGATTATCAACAGCACTAAGGCAGCAGTGAAAAGAGCCATGGGTAGATGCCGCAGAATATTCAGAAGAGTGCCGTCCTGCTTCAACCAAGGGATTGCTGTGCTTACCCGCATATGGGGGCTGCGGTTTTTGAGCACCCTGTAAATATACAGACCCAAAAGCAGCACGGGTATGGCCAGCAGCCAGAAGAGTTTCGGATTTTCGAAGAACATATTATTGCCCCGGAGCCTCCTTCTCCCTTTCAAGTTCGGCCTGATATGTGTCGGTCACAAACTTTACCGACAGCGGAAGCACGGTGGCGTTGTCGGCATCCGAGGCTATCATCTTGGCGAATTTCACAAAGTCCGCCCTTTCAAAAAGCTCTTTAAGGGCTGCGTAAGATTCCGGACTAATATCTTTTTCCTCCTTCAAGGCATCAAATAATTCGGCTGTGGTCATTTCAGGAGCATCCACTCCAAAACGGGCTTCCATATATTCTTTCAGCGCATCTGTAATGCCGGAATAAAAAATCTTCTGTTTTTCGGGAGCCCAGTATTTATTGCTGCGGTAGCGGTCCAATTTGCGCAGGGCAATCACATATGGCGGGTCTTTTGGCTTCGCTTCCTCGGAACTGCGGCGGGCCTTCCGCGCAAGCATTATAATCAGATATACGAGAGCAGCCAATGCAATGGCGCCGAGCGCCCAAGGCAATACCTCATTAAAAGTAACAGGATATTTTATCTGTCCCTTGATGTCGTGAGGTACAAAGGTGGCAGTGTCGATGGGCATAGCGGTAACTTCCATTTCCAAAGCTTCGAATGAAAGCGTATCCACCTTGCCGTCAACTGTTCTTTGAGCGAAGATTTGCGGCAGCATATAGCGCCCTGCCTCAAAGGGAGCCAAGATTACGGATGCTTTTATATCTTTTGTGCCGCTGCGCTTATAGTTTTTGAGGGTGTCAATCTGCCAGTTGCGAACAATGGTAAGGGTATCGCCGGAGATTATGGAAAAGTCAGGCAGGGCAATGAGAGTTCCGTTTTTTACGCCCTCCAGTTCAAAACCGTATTCCACTTGATCCGCTATCAGAATGGAATCGCGCGGCTGGAGCTGCTTGATATAGGACTTGCCGCCGGGTACTATTGCCGGCAGCATGCTTAAAATTATTAATAAGACCATCTTCATCTTTTTGCAAACAATGCCATCAGGCCTTTTACATAATCATCGGCTGTAGATATATCCACAGCATCCACTTTATAACGCTTGAAGAGCTGTTTTTCCTCTTGTGAAAGGGTGGCCATCCAGGAAGAATACTGCCTGCGAACCGCCGCACTTGATGTGTTCACCCATGCGGAACGGCCGCTTTCGCTATCCTTTATATTTATAATCCCCACATTGGGGAGTGCCCGCTCGCGCGGATCATGCACCTTTATAACACTGAGGTCGTGCCTGCCCGCCGCCACCTTGAGAGCATCCTCATAACGGGGATGGCCATCGGCATCAGCATCCAGCATATCGCTGAGAAGAAATACGGTGCATTTCTTTTTGATTGCGTTTGTAAGATATTTCAATGCAGCTCCTATGTCGGTTCCGTCACTCGTCGGTTGGAGCTGCAGCATTTCGCGGATTATATGCAGAAGCTGGGTGCGTCCCTTTGCAGGGGGAATGAATTTCTCGACTTTGTCGCTGAAAAACAGAGCTCCCACTTTATCGTTGTTTATAATTGCGCTGAACGACAGCACTGCGGCTATTTCCGCTAAAAGTTCACGCTTGGTACGCACCGCCGTGCCGAACTGTCCGCTGCGGCTCACATCTACCAAAAGCACCACTGTAAGCTCGCGCTCCTCTTCAAACACCTTCACATAAGGGGCCCTAAGGCGAGCGGTTACATTCCAGTCCATATTGCGCACATCATCTCCATATTGGTACTCACGCACTTCGCTGAATGCCATGCCGCGTCCTTTGAAGGCGGAATGGTATTCACCGGCAAAAATCTGGTGCGAAAGGGCCTTGGTGCGGATTTCTATCTTCCGTACCTTTTTAAGGAGATCTGTGGCTGACTGATTCTTTGGCATTACGGAACTATTACAGCGTTGATTATCTTTTCTATTATCTGCTCGCTGGTAACATTCTCCGCCTCAGCCTCGTAACTGAGACCTATGCGATGCCTCAGCACTTCGGGACAAACTGCCCTTACATCTTCGGGAATCACATATCCGCGCCTTTTTATAAAGGCGTAGGCTCTTGCGGCAGATGCCAATGAAATGCTTGCGCGCGGGGATGCGCCGAAAGAAATAAGATTCTTCAGCTCCGGCAGGCCGTATTCCTCAGGGGTGCGGGTGGCATAAACTATATCCACTATATAACGCTCTATCTTTTCGTCCATATACACCTCGCGTACAATCTCTCTGGCGCGGATAATGTCTTCGGGGCTCAGTACTGCACGGGGCTGGGGGAAAGTGCCTGTGGTATTCATACCCAGAATCCGCTTTTCCTCCTCCTTGTTAGGATAGCTCACAATCACCTTAAGCATAAAGCGGTCTACCTGAGCTTCGGGAAGAGGATAGGTGCCCTCTTGCTCAATGGGATTTTGGGTAGCCATCACAAGGAACGGCTCCGGCAAATCATAAGTTCCATCACCGAGAGTCACCTGCCTTTCCTGCATCGCTTCCAAAAGGGCGCTTTGTACTTTTGCGGGAGCGCGGTTGATTTCATCCGCCAACACGAAATTCGCAAAGATGGGTCCCTTGTGCACTTCGAATGTCTCTTTCTTTTGAGAATAAATGAGGGTGCCGGTAACGTCTGCCGGGAGCAAGTCCGGAGTGAACTGTATACGGCTGAACTTTACATTCACTGCCTTGGCGAGTGTGCTGATAGCCAGGGTTTTAGCAAGACCCGGCACGCCCTCCAACAAGATGTGGCCGTTGGAAAGAAGGGCTATCATGAGATTCTCCACAAGATGTTTCTGCCCCACTATGACCTTTCCCATTTCGAGGCTTAAAATGTCTACGAATTCGCTTTCCTTTTGGATGCGCTCGTTAAGTTCTTTGATGTTTACGTCCATATTTTTTATAATTTTGCATTCATGCGTTACAAATTGCTTTTGTCTTATTCCGGAAAAGACTTTTTTGGCTGGCAGAG
>JAAZIW010000273.1 GCA_012800665.1 Rikenellaceae bacterium | reverse complement strand
GCCCATCTCCACAAATATTTTTTTTGAAAGATATGAGCAGATTCTTCAAACCTGTTTTACTTGCGACTCTGGCCCTCCTGCTTTCAGGCTGCGCCAGCTACAAAGACATTGTTTATTTTCAAGACATCGACGAGCGCACTCTCAAGCCTTTGTTGAACGAGTATGAAGCCACCATCAAAAAAGATGACCGCCTGGCTATAGTTGTGAGCGGTTCCGATAAAACTGTCACGGCTCCATATAATCTAACTCTTACAGAGCTTACAACTTCCGCAGGAAGCAGCGCTTACGGTCCTGAGAATGCCACCCTTTCTTATTTGGTGGATTCAGACGGCAACATCGAATTTCCGATTCTCGGGAAAATCCATGTGGAGGGCATGACTCGCAATGAGCTTGTTCAATATCTTACGAGAGAAATAGGCAAGGATGTCAAAGACCCCATAGTCTATGTAAACTTCAAGAATTTCAAGTTTACCGTGCTTGGAGAGGTAAGAGCCCCCGGCACCTATACTATCGATTCTGAAAAAATCAGTGTGCTTCAGGCTCTCGGCAGGGCAGGCGACCTTAATCTGACCGCCATGCGTGAGGGGATACTCCTTATCCGTGAGGTGGATGGAGTGCAGAAGCACTATAAAATAGATTTGAAAAGCAGCGATTTGCTGGAATCCCCTTATTTTTATCTGCAACAGAATGATGTGATTTATGTGCCGCCCAGCCCCACCAGGGTTGCTCAGGGAACGGCAGCAACGGGACTGTGGAGCAGTATGCTTTCCACAATTTCTTCGGCCATATCGATTATCACTCTCATAGTTGCTCTTCAAAGGTAATAAAAATGGAAGAATACAAAAACGTTCAAACTAAAAGCGAAGAAACTCAAAATGTTTCCATACGCGACATTATTGATTTTGTATGGCATCTTCGCTGGTGGATAGTTGGTTGCGGCCTGCTTGCATTATTTTTAGGCTTTTTCTATGTGCGCATGCAAACTCCTGTTTTCAGCCGGACCTCATGGATTATGCTCAATCGCGATGACGGCTCCACAGGCTCGGGCGAGCTTACAATGCTTTCACAACTCACAGGTACACGCGTGCGCAAGAAGATAGACAACGAAATTTTTATTCTACGCAGCCCCACTCTGATGAGCAAGGTGGTTGAGGAGTTGAATCTGAATTCGCGCTATTATTCTTATAATCTTCCTGCAGGAGACCAAAAACTGCGTATTTTCCGTTGGATTTTCCCGAAAAAATTAGTTGAGTTTTATAAGGACAGTCCGATTGAAATGGTTGTGATAGGAGATCACCTGCTACCGTCAAGTATGCTTCCCCAATATATAAGAATGGAAATCAAAGCCGATGATGAGGGGGATGGCTTTATAGTGCGAAAGCTTGTGATGAATAAGAGCAAGTTTTCCATTAAAGGCAAATTCAATTTCGGCGACACCTTATCTGTAGGACATATGCGTCTGTGTATAAACACTACTGAGCTTGGCAAAGTTGAAGGTGACCGCAGGTATCTGTGCACTTGGACAACTCCATTCCGCGCAGCGGAAAAATTCCTGTCTAATTTTACAGCAGAAGTTCAGGGTGATAAGCGCAGCAATATCTATATCAATAATCTGTGCGATGTCGTGATGCTCACGCTTGAAGATAATAAAGCCCAGCGAGCCTCTGATATTCTCAACTCATTGGTAATAGCTTGCAATGAGGATTCCAAAGACTACAATAACATTACCTCAATCAACACTATTAAGTTCATTGATGAGCGTCTTAAAGATATTTCACGCGAACTTGTAGATGCCGAAAGCGATGTAAAGGAATATCAGTCGCGCCATTCTGTTGTTGACTTCGATTCTCAGGCCGGCGCTTCTGTAACTGCAGATATGAGCTATAAGAACCAACTCACAGAAGTAAAGGTGCAAAAGCGTATTCTGAGCATGATAGAAGATTATCTCAGGGAAGACAATACCGGCGAATACAGGGTTATACCTGCAAATATCGGCGTAAGCGATGCAGGGCTTAACAATATTATAGGCAGATACAACGAGCTGGTTTCCGAGCGCAATCGTATGATAGCCAATTCTTCTGCCACCAACCCCCGCGTTCTCAGCATGACTCCCAGCATTGAGGACGGCATCAAGAGCATCAAACTTTCGGTAACCCAGCTTTTAAGCGCTTATTCCATACGGGAGAAAGAACTCGAAAAGACTCTGGAACAAAGCCAGAGCCGCATGTCCAGCATGCCTGCCCAGCAATACGCAATCCAACAATTGTCCCGTCGTGTGGACATCATAGAACCTCTTTATCAAATGCTTCAGCAAAAGAGGGAAGAGGCTCAAATCGCAATGTACGTGCAGTCCGATAATTTCCGTGTCATAGAAGCCGCTTTCGGCAGTGCTATTCCTATAAAACCGAGTCCGATGCGGATATATTTAATTGCTCTTATTTTGGGCTGCTGCATGCCGCCGTTGATTGTGTGGCTGCGCAATGTTCTCCGCACCAAAGTGGAAAATAAAAAGGATTTGGAAGACAATGTGGATGCTCCCATAATAGCCACTCTCTTGCATAATTCAGGAGAGGCAGACAGGCTCTTGGAGCGCCAAGACCGCGATGCTTTTGCGGAGGCCTTCAGAATGCTTAGGTCCAATCTCAGATATTTGCCTGAGACCAAGGTGGTTCAGGTTACATCTTCTTTCCCCGGCGAAGGCAAATCTTATATATCCTCCAATCTCGCGGTATCTCTTTCGCATTTGGAGAAAAAAGTCTTGCTCGTCGGCATGGACTTCCGCAAGCCTATACTCCGCAAGTTCTTCCCGAAGGTTAAATATGATAACCAGCGGAATGTTATATCTTACCTTTTAGGCAATACTGATGACCTTGCAGGCTTGCCGCATAAATCGGGAGTGGATGCCAATTTGGATATAGTATTTTCCGGTCCCGTACCTCCGAATCCGACTGAACTCTTGTCTCTTGCCAAGGTAAAGGACTTCGTTGACTATTATAGAAAGAAATACGACTATATAGTTATTGATACCACTCCGTTCCTGCCTGTGCCGGACTCAATGCTGGTGAACCAATATGTGGATGCAACCCTTTATGTGGTGCGTGCCGGCAGTACCGACCTCAAGGTTCTTAAAGAAATACAGAATTCAGTGGTAGGCAAGGCCAAGAGAGTTAATCTTATCCTGAATGATGTGGATCT